>DASPJI010000798.1:0-7230 GCA_035628695.1 Thermoanaerobaculia bacterium
GAGGGGGCGTCGGCGCCCCAGGCCTACTACGACCGCGGCTACACCCTCTATCACCAGGGGCACTACGTCGACGCGGAGGCGAGCTTCCAGCGCTTCCTCCAGGCCAGCCCGCAGAGCGAGTTGGCGGACAACGCCCAGTACTGGATCGGCGAGTGCCGCTACGCCCGCGGCGACAACCGCGGCGCCCTCGCCGCCTTCCGGGAGACCGTCGAGCGCTACCCCGAGGGCAACAAGGTCCCCGACGCCCTCCTCAAGGCCGGCCAGTCCCTGGAGGCCATGGGCGACACCGACGGCGCCCGCGACTCCTACGCCGAGGTGGCCCGCCGCTTCGCTGGCACCGCCGCCGCCGCCGTCGCCGAAGAGCGCCGCGCCAAGCTCCCCTGAGCCCCTCATCCTCCCCGAAAACCGGCTAGAATCCCCGGATCTCTCAAGCGCTGCTTGAGCGATCCGGGTTTAAACTTGACAGGACAAGGCCGGACGCTGTAGCTTAAATCATAGCGATTTCACTATCTTTTCCAGCCCAGGCGCTCAGGACAGGCGCCCAGGAGGCCCCGATGAGAGTGCGGCTTTCCGGTATCGTCCTCGCGGCTACGCTGCTCGGTGGTGTCACGGCACCGGCGTTGGCAGATCGTCCGCCGCAGAACCTGCACATGGTGGATGGCCATTGGACGGCGTGGGAGCCGCCCACGCCAGCCCCGGGGACGCAGGTCCATGTGATCCAGAGGGGAGACACCCTCTGGGACCTCGCGGCCCGGTTCTACGGCAACCCCTATCTCTGGCCCCAGCTCTGGGAGCACAACCGCTACATCCTGGACGCCCACTGGATCTATCCCGGCGATCCGCTGGTCCTGGGCCCCGAGGTGCAGCCGGTCGACACGCTCGCCGGCGGCGCCGGGACGGGCGAGCTCGAGCCCGGAGAGGAGCCCGGAGAGGAGAGCGCGCCGGTGGAGAACGTGCTGACCGCCGGCGCCGCGGCCGGCGCGCCGATACCGCTGGGGTCGGAGAGCGACCTGCTGTGCAGCGGCTTCATCGGCGACGCCGAAGAGGAATTCCCGTACACCATCGCCGGCTCCGAGTACGACGTCCTGCAGGCGGGGCTCGAGGGCAACGCGGCCACTACCCTCCAGGGGCGGTGGGGGGTCGCCAACACGGTCAAGTACGGCCTGAACACCAGCGACATCGTCTACATCGACGGCGGCCGCGCGCAGGGGCTGTCTGCTGGCACGGTGTTCACCGCCGTCGCCCCCGGTCGCCAAGTGATCCACCCCACGGGCGGGGTCTTCGGCCGCTTCTACAACTACCTGGGGCGGGTGCGGGTGCTGTCGGTGCAGGAGACCACGGCGATCGCCGAGATCATCCATTCCTGCGACCCGATCACCGTGGGCTCGCTGCTGCGCCCCTACGAGCCGGAGCCGGTGCCGCTGGCCCGGGTCACCGCCATGCGGCCGGTGAACTTCCCCAGCCCGGAGGAGGCGCTGGAGAACACCCCGGTCATCGTCTTCTCCGAGGACGAGATCATCTCGCTGGGTGAGGACCACGTGGTCTACATCGACCGCGGCGCCGAGCAGGACGTCACCCCCGGCGACATCTTCACCATCTACCGCCGCAACCGGCCCGGCCTGCCGCCCATCGTGCTGGGTGAGCTGGCGGTCCTCTCGGTCCAGTCCCGCTCCGCGGTCGCCAAGATCATCGAGTCGCGCTACCCGGTCTACATCGGCGACCGCCTCGAGCTCAAGTAGCACCACGATGAGCTACCCGCCCGGGGGTCCCGCACCCCCGGGCTGTGGTATCCTTAGGGCCTCCGAACCGCTTCTTGCGAGGACTCCCTTGGCCGAACAGAACCTCAACGGACGCTTGTATCAGATCGTCGACGAGTTGGTGCGACGGGGTGTGACGCTGGAGCAGGCCAGGAGGGAGTTCGAGAAGCAGTTCATCGTGGCTTCGCTCAAGTCCAACCGGGGAAATTTCTGCCGCTCCGCTCGTTCCCTGGGCGTCCACCGCAACACCCTCCGCAACAAGGTGTCCGACCTGGGCATCGGCGCGGAGGAGTACGATCTCCCGTCCCGCCGGCCGTCCCGCCGCAAGACTTCGGTCACCTAGCGGCGCCGCCTCGAGCCGTAGCCCCAAAGCCGGGGGCTCGGCTGGCACCGATCTCGCAGTGAAAAACGGCTAAGTCTACGTGTAGCCACCCGAAGCCATAGAGGCTTCGCTTGGGTGGGTGCGCTGTCTTCTGACCAGAACTGCGTCCTCGACCCAGCCCCCGGTCAGCCAATCCGGCAGACCGGCATGCCAGGTCCGCCGTGGGGAGGCGAACGCAGAGGAGGTTTTGGCCCGAATGAAGCGAATGAGATTGCAGAAACCGTTCACCGTGACCGCCGCCACCCTGGCCCTGGTGGTCGCCCTGGACACCACCCCTTCCGACACCGCCCCTTCCGATCCTACCCGGTTCGCCAGCGGGTTCGGCCAGCCCCAGCAGATGCAGGAGCTGGCGTCGCTCGTCCTCGAGGCGCCCACCCGCCCCTTCCACACTTCCGGAATGCACGCGGTGACCTCGGGTGACCTCGCCGCGGCCCTCGACGCCGACCCCAAGCCCCAGGAGTTCGAGCTGTTCGACAGCGAGCGGGACGAGGAAGCCCGCCGCGAGATCCTGCGCGACCTCCCCTACGGCAGCGCCATCCTGCGCGCCGCCGAGCGCCACGAGGTGGACGGCCTGCTGCTGGCCGCCATCGTGGAGGCCGAATCCCGCTTCGCGCCCGGCGCCGTCTCGCCGCGCGGAGCCCAGGGGCTGATGCAGATCATGCCATCCACCGGCGCCATCTACGGCGCCAAGGACCTGCTCGACCCGTACGTCAACCTGGACGTGGGGAGCCGGTATCTGCGCAGCCTGATGAAGGACTACGAAGGTGACCTGGACCTGGTCCTCGCCGCCTACAATGCCGGCCCAGGTGTGGTGCAGCGCTACGGGGGCATCCCCCCCTACCGCGAGACCCGTGCCTATGTGGCCAAGGTCCGCGCCCGCTACACGGCGCACCGCGAAGCCGTCCGCAGCTCGCTGCTGCCGGAGGAGCCCGCTGCCGCCCCCACCCATGCCGTGGCCACCGCCGCGGTCACCATGCCGCGCGCCATTCGGGCACGCTGAGACGCCGTACCGGCACCGACCACCCCCCGGGAACCCCACGGCCCGGGGGGAGGACCCGCCTCACCTTCGAATCTGTTCCGGAATGATGATGATGTAGGGGAGGGGCTTGCCCCCTCCCCGGAGGGGGCAAGCCCTCCCCTACCAGAAAACCCGGCTCCTAGCGGCGGTCTTCGGCGCGCTCCGAGAGCCGCTCCCGCTCGGGGGTGTCGTCGCTCTTGATGCCCTTCTTGAAGTTGCGGATGCCCTCGCCGAGGCCCTTGCCGATGTTGGGCAGACGGGTCGCCCCGAAAAGCAGGACCACGATGACGAGGATGATGAGGAGCTCGGGGATGCCGATGGGGCCCATGGGGTGATCTCCTAAAAACTCTACCTACCGTGGCCAGTCTAGCAGATCACCCGCCGAGGACGCCGCTCCAGGCCCGTGCCAGCTCGTCCGCCAGCGGCGCCCCCTCGGGGGTGCGAGCCAGGTGGGCGAGGCCGCGGGCAAGCGTCGGCGGGATCAGCGGCAGGTGGCGGTCCGCGCCGCGCAGAGAGAAGGAGGCGTACGTCCCCACCGCCTTGATCGTCCGCTGGGCCGCGGCGCGGTGATAGCACACACGGTCCTCGGCGCCCGGGGCGACCGCCGCCAGCAGCGCCTCCTCGGCCTCCGGCGGCGGGAAGACGGTGTCGTTGAGCAGCGAGGCCAGGTCGTAGGCCGGGGGGCCGAGCCGCAGGTCCTGGTGGTCGAGCACCGCCACGCCGCCGCCGGGCAGCGGCATCAGGTTGCGCGCCATGAAGTCCCGGTGGCAGGGCACGGGCGGGTCCGCCGCCAGGTTGGCGCAGACCTCGTTCAGGGTGGCGCGGAGCGCGCGGGAGAGCTCCGGGCCGCCGGTGAGCCCGCGGGGCTCCAGGAACAGGTTCCAGGTCTGGGCGAGCTCCTTCTCCATCAGCTCGCGGCCGAGGGTCGGGTTGAGCCCGTCCAGCGCCGCCACCGGCAGCCGGGCGATGGCGGCCGCCGCCTCCAGGGCGCTCTCGAACCAGGGCGCCAGCTCGCTCCAGGGGCGGTCCCGGTAGTCGCCGAGCGTCTCGGGGCCGAGGTCCTCGAGGAGCATCCAGCCGGAGTCGCAGGCCGATCCCAGCACTCTCGGGACGCGCACGCCGGCGCCGGCCAACAGCTCGGTGGTGCGCAGGAACCGTGGACAGATGGCCCGGACCTCGGGCGGGTAGGTGGCGAGGATCGCAGTGGTGCCGTCCTCGAAGCTCAGCCGCGCGTAGCGGCGGGGCGACACGTCGCCCGGCAGGCGGTCCAGATCGCGCAGCGGCCGGCCGATCCGAGCGAGCCATGCTTCCAGATCGGTATCCTCGGCCACGGCGTTCAACGGCTCCATCATCGATACGTCCCTTCGTTGTTCTTTGCTGGCAGACCCATTAGCCTACCACGGCGAGAGCCGCCGAAAACCCTTGGGAATGGGGTCCGTGCCCTGTTTGTTGACGGACTCGGCGCGTGTTTGACACTCCGCAGGACGCAGAGGATAATCCGGCTCGGTTCCGCAACGGGCATCGCCGGGGAGGTTCCACTGGACGAGAGACTCAATCAGATGCTGCGCGAATTGCGTCGCGCGCTCTCCGAGGCGATTTCGGAATCGACCGAGGTGAGCCGGACGCTCCGCAAGATCCGCGAGGAGGGCTACTCCCTCTACCTGCTCGTGGACTGCAAGCGCGAAGCGGATGAAGAGCCCGAGCCCGTCTCCCGCTCGTCCCGGTCCCGGTCGGCGACCCGGACGCGCGGCGCCGCCGAGCCGGTCTTCCAGATTGACGGCCGCGACCTCTCCTTCCTGCGCTCCATCGGCATCGACCCCACGCGCCGCCTGCGCCGCCGCCGCAGCAGCCCCGTCGAATAAGCTCGTCGCGGCCGATGGCGCCGCTTTCAGCCATGAAGCAGACGACCGATCCCAAGGCCCTGGCCGCCCTGCCGCCCGACCTGCTCGGCCTCTCCCGTGAGCGCCTCCGCGAGGAGCTCGCGCCGTTGATCGACCGCCCGTTCCGGGTGGAGCAGATCTACCAGGCCCTCCATACGCGCGGCGTCCCCGACTTCGCCGGCATGACCGAGCTGTCGAAGGAGCTGCGCGAGAGCCTCGCCGGGAGCTTCCGCATTGGCCTGCCCGAGATCACCCACCGCCAGCAGTCGTCCGACGGCACCTGCAAGTACCTGCTGCGGCTGCCCGACGGCGCCACGGTGGAGGCGGTCGACATCCCGGACGGAGACCGCCGCACTTTCTGTATCTCCAGCCAGGCGGGCTGCGCCCTGGCCTGCGCCTTCTGCGTCACCGGCTACTGGGGTGCGGGGCGCAACCTCACGGCCGGCGAGATCGTGGCCCAGGTGCTGGCGATCCGCGCCGACCGCGGCCTCGCCGCCGAGGGGCTGAACCTGGTCTTCATGGGGATGGGCGAGCCGCTGCTCAACCTGGAGAACCTGGAGGCGGCGCTGGGCATCCTCACCGAGTCGATCTCGCCGCGGCGGATCACCGTCTCAACGGTCGGCATCCTGCCGGGGATCGAGGCGATCGCGAAGTGGGAGCGGCGCCCCAACCTGGCGATCTCCCTGCACGCTCCGGACGAGGAGCGCCGCGACCAGGTGATGCCGATCAACCGCACCTATCCGCTGGCCGACCTGATGCCGGCGCTGCGCCGCTATCCGCTGGAGAAGGGCCGCAAGATCACCTTCGAGTACATCCTGATCCGCGACTTCAACGACTCGGTGCGCGACGCCGACCAGCTCGTGCGGCTGCTCTCCGAGGTGCGCGGCAAGGTGAACCTGATCCCGATCAACCCGGACCCGGTGCTGGGCGAGAAGATGATGCCGCCGTCCGACGAGCGGATCGACGCGTTCCAGGCCCGGCTCAAGCAGCGCGGGCTGGTGGCCACGGTGCGCCGGCGCCGGGGCGACGACGTCAGCGCCGCCTGCGGCCAGCTCCGCGCCTTCGGCCGCGACCCGCGGGGGTTCCGCGGCCGGCCGGGGCTCGCCAGGTAACTATCCTCTCCAGATGAAGGCCAGGTTGCGGCCGGCGCCCTTGCCGTCCCGGCGATAGCTCCACAGGCGCTCCCCGTCGCAGAGGGTGCAGTGGGAGATCACGCGGACGTCTCGGACGCCGGCATCCTCGAGCTGCCGCCGGACCGCGGCCGTGACGTCCAGGTGCGGGCGCTGTCCGGGGTGGACGGCGGGAAGGATCACCTCGGGGCCGCTGACCGCGGCCACCTGCTCGGCGACGTCCTCCCCCACTTCGTAGCAGCAGGGCCCGATGGCGGGGCCGATCCAGGCGGTCCATTGGGTGAGGGGACCGTCGAGCTGGTCCAGGGTCGCGGCGACGATGCGGGCGGCGATGCCGCGCCAGCCGGCATGGACCGCGGCGAGCCCTCCCGGCCCGGCCAGGACGACGGGCACGCAGTCCGCGGTGACAACCGACAGGGCGAGCCCCATCTCTCCCACCAGGGCGTCCCCTTCTCCGCAGGCTCCGGGTAGGGCGGGAAGGACGCGGGCGGAGTGGATCTGCTTGGCCCAGGCGACCGGGGGTGCGCCGGGGGCGATGCGCTGGAGGACAGCGTCCCGTTCGTCGCTACGGTCGGGACCCCGGCCGGCGAAGAGGATTTGGGTGTCGTGGTGGCGGTCGCGCCAGATCCAGTGGCCTCCCACGGGGACGGGGCCCTCCATTCCCTCCATCATCGCGCCTCCTTCCGGGCCTCGATCAGCTCTTCCACCTCTTCGGCCACGGCCTCGGCGAGCAGCTCGTGCCCACGGGCGTTGGGATGGATCGGATCGCTCTTAAGAGAGGAGTCCACCAGGATGTCGCCGAGCACGTCCTCCACCATGGGGATCGAGAGCTCCTCTTCGAGACGGCCGAAGATGGCGTTGTAGCTGCCGGAGAACGGCGCGTCGAACTCCACCACAAGAGGCACCACCCGGGCGTCCACGAGGCGCTGGATGATCTCGCGCAGCGCCGCCTCGGTCCGCTCCGGCGGCACCTGCCGCAGCCGGTCGTTGCCCCCCAGCTCGACGATGACCAGCCAGGGGTCGTGCTCCAGCACCTCGTCCAGGCGCGCCAGGCCGTCCTCCG
>DASPJI010000799.1:0-16001 GCA_035628695.1 Thermoanaerobaculia bacterium
CACCCCGCGCGCCACCTCCAGATCCGCCAGCGCCCGCACGCCACCGGAGAGCAGGGCGGGCAGCCCCGAATCCCGGGCCACCTGACGGGCCAGCTCGACGTTGGGGCCGGAGAGCATGCCGTCCCGCTCTACGTCGGTCACCAGGACGGCCGGGCAGGGGAGACCGCGCAGCCCGGCGCAGAGGTCCGCGAGGGTCCGCCGCGCCGACTCGGTCCAGCCCGCCACCCGGACTTCCCCCTTCTCGATGTCCAGCGCCGGCACGAGCCTCCCGGGCAACTCGTGGGCCAGCGCGCCGAAGGCTTCGGGGTCCCGCGCCACCAGGGAACCGATGACCACGCGGTCGCAGCCAGCCCCTAGCGCCCACTCGACCGCCTCCCTCCCCCGCAGGCCGCCGCCGAGTTGGATCGCCACCGCTTTTGAGGCCGCCATGTAGGCAATAAGGTCCCGCTGCGGCGCCTCGCCGAGGGCCGCGTCCAGGTCCACCACGTGGACCCGCGCCACGCCGGCCCGGGCGTAGGACTCCAGGGCCGCGACCGGGTCGTCGCCGTAGACGGAGGCGCGGGCGTCGTCCCCCTGGCGGAGACGGACGGCGCGGCCGTGCCGCAGGTCAATGGCCGGCAGCAGGTCCATGGGCCATCTCCAGGAAATTGGCGAGCAGGCGCAGGCCGGCCTCGCCGCTGCGCTCCGGGTGGAACTGGGTGCCGAAGACGCGTCCCCGCCCCCCCACCGCGGCGAAGGCTCGACCGTGGGTGCAGCGGGCCAGGCAGAGGCCGTCCGGCACCCCTTCCGGCGCGTAGCTGTGAACGAAGTAGAGGTAGCGGCCCTGACTCCCCTCTCCCAGGCCGGCGACCAGAGGGTGATCGGTGAGGTCGTGCAGGCGGTTCCAGCCGATGTGGGGCACCGGCACGCTGTCCGGCAGCCGGGTCACCCGGCCGGTGAGCAGCCCCAGGCCGTCGGTGACGCCGAACTCCTCGCCCGACTCGAAGAGGATCTGATAGCCGACGCAGATGCCCAGCAGCCAGGCACCGTGGTCGAGCGCCTCCCGCAGCGCCCCTTCGACGCCGCCGCGCACGGCCTCCCTGGGTGGCGCGAAGGCCCCGACCCCAGGGAGCAGCAGGCAGCGCGCCGCCGCCACCCGCGCCGGGTCGGCCGTGATCTCCGTCGCCGCCCCGACGTGCTCCAGGGCGCGCACCAGGTTGCCCAGGTTGCCGACGCCGGCGTCGATGATCAGCGCCCGCGTGCTCATGCGGAGAGGGTCCCCTTGGTGCTGGGCACTTCGCTGGTCTCCGGGGTCCCTTCCCGGAGCGAGACCGCCTGCCGGAGCGCCAGGGCCGCGGCCTTGAAGGCGGCCTCGGCGGCGTGGTGGCCGTTGCGGGCGGACAGGATGTCCAGGTGCAGGGTGAGCCGGCCGCGGTCGGCCAGCGCCTGAAAGAAGTCGGCCACCAAGGTGAGCGGGAACTCGGCCGTCACCCAGCCGGCGGCCACGTTCGACGGTGCGCTGTAGACGAAGAAGCCGCGGCCGGAGAGGTCCACCACCGCGCGGGCGAGCGCCTCGTCGAGCGGCGCGTAGGCATGGGCAAAGCGGACGATGCCCCGCCGATCCCCCAGCGCCTCGACCAGCGCCTCGCCTAGGGCGATCCCCACGTCCTCGACGGTGTGGTGGAGGTCCACGTGGGTATCTCCTTCGGCTTCCAGCTCCAGCCCGAGGCCGCCATGGGTGGCCAGCGCTTCCAGCATGTGGGCGAAAAAGCCGTTCGGCACCTGGATGCGCCGGGGCCCGCCGTCCAGAGACAGGGCGAGGCGGATGCGCGTCTCCCGTGTCGTCCTCTCGACTCTACCGATCCGTGGGGTCATCGCGCCTCCTCCCGAATCTCGCGCAAGGCCTTGCGGGTCGCTCGCAACGATGCGCCGTTCCCCACCGACACCCGCAGGCAGCCGGCGAGCCCCGGATAGGAGCCCACCTCCCGCACTCGGATGCTCCGTGTCTCCAGCCCCTCGCGGATCCGCCGCGCATCCTCCGGAGATCCGCAGCGCGCCAGCAGGAAGTTGGCCTCCGAAGGGAAGACCTCCAGCCCCTCCTCGGCGAGCATGCTCTCCCACTGTGGCCGCCGGGCAACGAGGATGGCGACGCGGCGGCGCGCCTCCTCGCGGGCGGCGAGGACGGCCCGGCCGGCGTGGACCGCGGCATGGCTCAGGTTATAAGGAAGCTTGACCTTGATCAGCTCCGTCACCAGCCCCGGGTCGGCCACCAGGTACCCGAGGCGCATGCCGGCCAGTGACCAAGCCTTGGAGAAGGTTCTGAAGAGGATTAGATGACGGTGGCGCGCCAGCAGCGGCCGGTAGTCGTGGCGGCTGAACTCGCCGTAGGCGTTGTCGAGGAGGAGCGGCGCCTGGAGCTTTTCGAGTAGCGACTCGATCCGGTCCGGCGTCAGGGCGGAGCCGGTGGGGTTGTTGGGCGAGCAGAGGAGCAGGGGGCGGCGCGGGTCGCGCTCCACCTCGGCCTCCAGATCGTCCGCGGGGAGCGCCAAGTCCGGCCGCGGCGGCAGGAAGCGCGGGACGCCGCCGGTCTTGAGGACGAACGAGCGGTAGAGGCTGAAGCTGGGTTCGGTGCCCAGCACCTCCAGGCCTGGCCCCACCAGCGCGGTGAGGGTCACCCCCAGCCACTCGTTGGAGCCATTGCCCACCAGCACCCCTTCCCACGGCCAGCCGTGCAGCTCCCCGAGGTCGCGGCGCAGGGCGTCGGCGTGAAAGTCCGGGTAGCGGGCCCAGTCCGTAGCGAGGAGCCCCGCCGTCATCTCTTCCTTGAGCCGGCGCGGCAGGTCCCAGGGGACCTCGTTCTGGTCCAGCTTGTGGCGGCACGGAGTCAGGTCCAGGTGATAGGCGCCGAGCCGCCGCAGCTCGGACCGGACGAATCCCACCGGATCGATCTCCGTCTTCACGCTCATCCCCGCCTCCTCTCCGCTGACGCCTGATGGGCCGGCAACCCTTCGGCCTCGGCGAGGACCGCCGCCGCCCATGCGTCGCGCCGTGCCGCCTCCGCCGTGAAGCGCACCCGGTGGCTCCGCCGCAGGAAGTCCTCGACGCCCAGGGCCGAGGCGAAGCGGGCGCTGCCGCAGGTGGGCAGCACGTGGCTCGGGCCGGCGATGTAGTCGCCGAAGGCCTCGGGCGTGTCCGCCCCCATGAAGATCGCCCCCGCCGCCACCACCCGCCAAGCCAGCCTCTCAGCCCCCGGCCCGACGAGTTGCAGGTGCTCCGGCGCGATCCGCTCCACGGCCTCCAGCGCCTCCTCGAGGTCCTGCACCACCAAGGCCAGGCCGAACCGCCGCAGCGACTCTCGAGCGATCTCCGCGGTCGACAGCTCTCCGAGCTGCTCCTCGATCTCCCCGGCCACGGCCCGCGCCAGCGCCTCGTCCGGGGTGATGAGCACCGCCGCCGCCAGCGGGTCGTGCTCGGCCTGGGCCAGCAGGTCGGCCGCCACCAGGGCCGGGTCGGACCCGGAGTCGGCGACGATCACCACCTCGCTGGGGCCGGCGATGCCGTCGATGGCCACGTCCCCCACCACCAGCTTCTTGGCCGCGGTGACCCAGGCGTTGCCCGGGCCGACGATCTTGTCCACCCGGCGGATGGTGGCGGTGCCATAGGCGAAGGCCGCCACGGCCTGAGCGCCGCCGATCCCCCAGACCTCCTGCACGCCCAGCCGCGCCAGGGTGTAGCGTAGCGCCGCGTTGGATAGGTACGAGCCGGCCGGCGTGGCGACGGCGATCTCGCGGACGCCGGCCACCTGGGCGGGCACCACGGTCATCACCACGGTCGAGGGGTAGCTCGCCCGGCCGCCCGGCACATAGACGCCGACCCGGCGCAGCGGCGTCGCTCGCTCCTCCAACTCCACCCCATCGCGCTCCATTACGTAGCCGCTCCGCACCTGCGGCCGGTGGAACTCGCCGACCGCGTCGATGGCCCGGCCCAGCGCCTCGGCGAAGCCGTTCGGCAGGACGAACCCGTCCAGATCCCCTTCGAAGGGGCGGAGGGCGAGATCCGCTACCGAAGCGGCGTCCGCCCCGTCCAGCCGGCGCGCCAGCTCGAGCAGCCCGTCGTCCCCCTCACGGCGGACGCGGGCGAGAATGTCCGCGGCGCCGGCGAGCGTCGCCGGATCGAGCACTTCCTCAGCGCGGCGGGTGAGGCGGTCCAGGGCCTCGGTGGCCTCGGGCGTGCCGGAGCGCAGCACCTGAAGGGCGGTCACGACACCACTCCCGCCGCCTCGAGGCAGTCGATCCAGTCGTTGAGGCGGGCGCGATGGCGCTGGAAGGACGCGCGGTTGACCACCAGGCAGGCGGCCACCTCGGCCACGGTCTCGATCTCCACCAGATTGTTCTCCACCAGAGTGCGGCCGCTCTGGACGATGTCGAGCGCCACGTCGGCCAGGCGCAGCACCGGCGCCAGCTCGACCGATCCCCAGAGCTTGAGGATCTCGGCGCCCCAAGGGCGGGTCGCCACCACCCGGCGCGCGATGTTCGGATACTTGGTCGCCAGGCGCACCTGCCCACCCGTGGCGGGCGGCTCCGGCGTACGGCCGATAAGCGACAGCCGCGAGCGCCCGTCGCGCAACCGCACCGGTACCAGCAGGTCGCCGTCCAACTCCTCCAGCACGTCGCTGCCCACGATGCCGCAGTCGGCGATCCCGTGCCCGACGTAGAGCGGCAGGTCCCAATCTTTCAAGGACAGCACCTCGATCCCGGCGTCCGGCAGCTCGGTCCGCAGGCTGCGGCTCGCCGGATCCAGGCCGAGAGGGATGCCGGCGGCGCGGAAGGCAGTCAAGGTCACCTCCAGGTTCCTCCCCTTGGGCAGGGCCATGCGGATCACGGCCGGACCTCCCCCAGAAGCTGGGTGGAGAGACGCGCGGCGGGGTGGACGGAGAGACCGCTTCCCGATCGGGCCTCCAGCAAGCGCTCCAGATTCAGGGAGAACCCGACAGCGGGCGTCTCGGCCCCGAGCCGCCGGAAGAGGCTGTCGTACCGTCCGCCCCCACCGATCGGGCGAGCCGCGCTGCTGGCATAGGCGCGGAAGACGATCCCATCATAATAAGAACGCTCGCCAGACCCGGTGGACAGGTGGGGCTCCCTGCTGTGACGCGCGAACTCGGCCAGATCGACGATCAGCCGGATCGAGGGAAAGCGGCGCGCCAGCTCGTCTCGGAGGGCGAGCACCCCCTCCAGGCGATGGGCCGCTTCCGGCCCCAGGTCCTCAGGCCGGTCGGGCAGCCCCGATTCCAGGACGGGCAGCAGCTTGGGGCAGGCCTGCCGTACCGTGCTCCGCTCCCGCCGGAAGACTGCCACGGCCAGCACCGATGGCTCCATCGCACCCTGGGTGAGGAGCCGGTCGAGGGCACCGGCGAACCCGAGCACGATCTGCATCTCGCCCTCTCCTCCGACCATCAGCATCTCCAGGAAGAGGCGGAGCACCTCATCCTCCGCCTGCGCACCAGGAATTCCCAGCAGCTCGGCGCCGACCTGATAGAACTCTCTCTGGCCGCCGGCCCGCTCTTCTTCATAACGCACGACGTCGCCACGATAGTAGATGCGCAACGGCATAGGGAGCGACGCAACGCGTGGAGCCAGCAGTCGGGCCAGCATCGGGGTGAAGTCGGCTCGCAGGGCGAGCTGCTCTCCATCGCGGTCGATGAAGCGGTAGAGCTCGTTGCGGCTCGTGGTCGTCAGCAGCGCGTCGTAGGGCTCCAGGTAGTCGAGGATGGGCAGGATGACCTCGGAAAAGCCCGCCCCTTGGAGGAGACCGACCATGTGTCCCTCCGCTTCGCGGCGGCGCCGCGCGCTGTCAAAGAGCAGGGCCGCGACACCGTTGGGGAGCGTGGCGGAGACTCTCATGCCAACCTCCTACCCCGGCGGGTCGTCGCGGAGAGCTCTCTCCCGTTCGCTATCTCCAAAACGAAAAACCTCCTTCCGGGCCCGGAAGGAGGTGGCATGGTCAGCGGCAGCAGCAGCTCTCGTCCCGGGTCCGTGTGCCGGGATCTCTGCCCCGGCTAGCTCACGACGTGGTGATGGACATGGACCGACCACCAGCCCTGGAGGGGCTCGGCGGAAGCTGCGGAAAGGCGGGCGGTCTCGTAGGGCATCATCACAGACCCATTACGAAGAGCAGCTTACGCAGCCGGCTGGTGGATTGTCAAGGCCGGAGCGAAGGCGGCGTCTCAAGGCGGCTGAAGACCTCTTCAAATCTTGCCTCCCGCTCTTCACTCGCCAGGGCATAGCGCCAGAACTCTACTAGGGAGGTCACGATCGCCTGCGTGTTCTTCACATTGAACCCCCACGACCCTGCGTCGCCTCCCCCCTTGATCCAGACCGGTGATTGGACACACTTGATACAGAGCCACGCTGCGTACTCGGCAGCACTCCTGGCGGAGTTCTCGGCAGAGTTCTTGACGGCGGCAGGATCGAGGCCCTCACTGTCCAGGAGCAGTTGCAGCGGCCAGAGATAGAACTGACTGAGCCGGGAGAGTTGCCCGAGCCGGTCTGACACACCTTGCAGGCGGACGGCCATGGCACGTACCCGTCCTTCCACATCGGTACAGGCGATGTCTTGGATCTCTTTGTCGTAGCGCCTCAGGTCCAGACATGCCAAGGCGACGTGACCGAAGATAAAGGAGTGGGGTTCTTCGGCCAGGTCGCTGAGCAACTCGTCCGGGTTCGTTTCGCCAGCATCCAGAAGTTGATTCCAGCGCTGGCGCAGGAGGCCGTGAACTTCTCCTCCGGAATCCCGCATCATCATGCCAGTTACGAGCGAAGAAGCGCCAGGCCGGGTATATTATATCTTCAAAGCTCTTACAGAAGAGGTTCCGCATAGTGCTCAAGTCGAGCCTGCCGCGATGCTTCCGCCAAAGGTAGTGCCACAGGAGCCCGTGCTGTGACACGAACTGCTTCTGGTTCCTGACCTCCAACGTCCGGTGCAGAGCCCGGTCGAGCACGGAAGGAAAAGTAGACCCGCTCTCCGGCGATCTCTCGTCGAGCTTCACTCGGACCTCTTGCTGGCTGGCGCTCATCGTATAGATCGAAATCAGGTCAAGCAATGCCGAAGCCTCTCCTGGGTAACCAGGCCGGACCTCCAAGAGGCTTCTCTCGAGCATTTCGGTGAGAGCGCGACACAGGAGAGGCTCGAACTGGCGCTTCAAGGAGTCGCCTTCCGTGGACAGCAGACTCGACTCCCAGCGAGGGTCTAGCCTGATCCCCCAACCACCTTCCTTGCGCGCTTCCTCGTCGAACCGGCGGATGTGATAGGCGGCCATGGTCAACAGCCAGAGTATGGTTGCTGGCCGCTTACTATCCTTCTCGTCGACTACGATAGACCGCATCCTGTAGTTGAAATCGATCGGCCTCTCGGTCTGACGCAAGTAGAGGTCGAGCACTGGATCTGCAATAGACCACGTGCTCTTCCTGGGCGAGGGCCCCATGAAGTCCGGTGAAGGAACGAATGGGTGCCCCTCCGAGAGGTCCTCCGCAAGAGCGAACAAAGAGAGCAGCAGATCAAAGCGTACCTTGACCTTAACGCCGTCGATCGACAGCTCGGTTTTCTTTGGTGCCTCGACCTCCACCAGGCCGGAGTGTCCTTCACACAAGGCACAGAGCACTTCTTCAAAGGCGTCCAGCTCTTTGTAGATCGACGGCTTGATGAGCTTCAGACTCGACTCGGGGTCGTCCCCGAACCGTTCCCGCAGAAGCTCCCGAGTCAGCATTCCATGCTTCTCCAGGAGTGTCCATCCTGGGTAGTCGCTCACCTTTGCCCGTGTATAACCTCGGTAATAAACCAGGTCGTGCAGAAAAGCGGTGCAATGGAGAGGTACTTCTCCGCCGAGTTCAGACAGATTCCCGCACGCTGAGCAAGCTCCAGGCAGTCGTTGAATATTTTATAGCCGTGCTCCTCTATGCTGGTCCGGCTACGCTCGGCTACGTTCATGGATAGGCGAATGTCCTGGGCTAGTCGGAGACTGTGCCCCAGGGCCTTCTGCTCGGCGTCTGTCATGGCGCTCATGTGTGCAGGAGAATGCTTCTCCTTCTTAGACTGCTTCTTATCCTCCTCTGCTCTCTCTCCTTGCGTCGCCTGACCCATCCCGAGCCGCTCGACAGCCTTGGCGAGATATCCCATGAAATTTTCGAACGCTGCACCGCGTCCCGCAATCAGGAGATCTTGGGAGGCCCGCAGAGCCATGACGCTGAGCAACCGGGGATCGGGAGGCGCGATGTTCACAACGAAGAGTTTCTTGTCTTTCGGATCGGTGTTCGATGTAAAGGCCCGCAGAGCGGCAGCGATCTTCGCGTCCACGCCCGAATAGCCGATCGACACGACGTCGTGGCCAGTCAGAAGCTCCTGCGCACACCGCTGCTCTTCCGAGTCCGAGAGCAGATCACTGTTGGCGATATCGAGAATGAGATCATTCTTTGCCTTCACCGGGGATCGAAAGGCTCGAATCAAAGACTCCAGCGCTTCACGCAATACAGGGAGCTCCGGCCTAATCTCTCCTGGCGCCGCCTCCTCCAGCCCCAAGAAGAGAGAGCAAAGACGAGCCAGCGTTTTGGAACCTTCCATTTTTCCGTTGGCGGCCTGCACTAGGTGCTCACCGTCGCACTGAAAATGCTCCAGGGCCCGGTTGAAAATTCGGAGCAGAGCGTCCTTCTCGGTCTCCAGCGATTTCTCGGCATCGAGGACCTCCTGGGCGGCTCGCAGGAGACCCTCGATGGAGTCTTCGGAATCCACTCGGCCGACTGTGCCGTGCGGTTTATAGATGACTATCCTCTTGTCGTCCTGCACGAGAAAGCTGGTGGCTACCCTGTAGGGCACGCCGCAGTGGTATATGGCGTCTTCGAGCAGGGTGTCGAAATTCATGTTGATGATTGCCTTAACATACCCCTCCTTCGCCAAGCGGGCGAGATGGACGTATCCTGGGCAGGTAGCTCCGTCCACCCGGCCGTGCCTGAGATAGCGCTTCAACATATGCGTGCGGTAGTTGGGGCCCTGCCCTTGCCAGAATTTGTCGAGTTTGTCCCGCAGCACTTCGAGGCCCATATCGTCCTCGGGCGCCTCGCGCAGACAGTCCTCCCAGAGATACCGGAGCAACTCCAGAAAGCTGGGTAGGCCGTACTGCCGCGAGCACCCGGCCCCCAGGAGTACGACGAGTTGCCGCTTGACTCCCTCGTCCTTGGTTTGGCCTTCCTGCTGGACAGGTCGGCTCTCGGCAACGCCATGTCTCCGCTTCACCTGCGGGTCCACTTCCTCAAGCCAGCCGGGCGGGGCCATCCGGCTGGACAGGAACGTCAGGACGTATTCGAACTGGGAAAAATCCGCCTGGCTCATCTCCTCCCCCTCTCTTGGACAGAGCATCACGATGGCGGCTCCGGCAGCAGCGGAGCACACCTCGGCCTTTAGGATTTAGACACTGACTTACTGTAGATGTTGAGCGGTGTCCAGGCGAGGCCCGGAGGAGGGCTCAGAGGAGAGTGTTGGCTTCGATGGCCCCGCGGACCGCCCGCACCTCCACATCCAGGGTGCGGTCGTCGTCCAACAGGGGTGGGGCGAGGTCGCGTACGCGGAGGTAGGCTTGGCGGGTCCCCTCGCCGAGATGGGCGGCGATCCCGGGCCGCCGCTCACGGGCCACGCAAGTAGCAAAGGCCTGCGCCTCGGCTTCGGCCATGTCCCACTCGGCCAGGAATTTGCCGTTCGAGGCGCCGGTCGGCTTCTTGACCTTGGGCGCGCGCGGATCGATCTCCATGCCGACCCGCCACTCGACGGCCTGCGCCGCCACCAGCAGCTCGATCGCCAGCACCGCCTGGCTGTTGCGCAGGATCGTGCGCAGCTTGCGGCAGGCGATGGTCGCCATGGCGTTGTGGTCCTCCGCGTTCGCCGAGGTGGGGATGGAATCGGTCGAGGCGGGATGGCTGAGGACCTTGTTCTCCGAGACCACGCCCGCAGCGGCGTACTGGGCGATCATGTATCCCGAGTTCATCCCCCGGTGCGGCACCAGGTTCGAGGGCAGGTTGCGGCTGTGGTCGGAATCGAGCAGCATCTGGATGCGCCGCTCGGAGATGTCCGCCAGCTCGGCCAAGCCGATGGCCAGGCAGTCCGCCGCCACCCCTACCGGCTCGCCGTGGAAGTTGCCGGCCGAATAGGAGATCCGGTCCTCGCCGGAGTAGCCCTCGGGCCAGTTGTCCCGGAACTCATAGTCGAAGGGGGAGCCCTCGCTGCTCGGAAAGAACAGCGGGTTGTCGGTCGCCGAGTTCATCTCGACCTCGACCACCCGGCGCGCGTAGGCGAGGGTGTCGCGCGCCGAGCCATGGACGGCCGGGGCACAGCGCAGGGAGTAGACGTCCTGGACCGCGCCGGCCTTCTCGATCAGCCGGCTCCCCCGGAGCAGGGCGCGGATGTTGGCCGCGCAGGCGATCTGCCCGGCGTGGCCGCGCGCCTCGTGGACGCGGGGATCGAAGGCCCGGGCACAGCCGCACACCGCTTCGAGGGAGAGGGCACAGGCGACGTCGGCCACCTGCGCCAGGCGCTCTCCGTCGTGGACGGCGAGCGCCAGCAGCGCCGCCGAGAAGGTGGCGCCGTTGGTCAGCGCCAGCCCCTCCTTGTAGGACGGCGGCAAAACCGGCAGCCCCAGGTCCTCCCCCAGTTGCTTCCCGCTCCGCAGCTCGCGCGGCTGGTAGGAGAGGTCGCCCGGCTCCTGGACGAGGTAGTAGCGGCTCTCGCCGAGCAGCACCACGAACAGGTGGGACAGCGGGCAGAGATCGCCACTCGACCCCACCGAGCCCCGGATCGGGACCAGCGGCACCACTCCGCGGTTGATCATCGCCTGGACGATCCGCACCATCTCCGGGCGTACTCCCGAGTGCCCTTTCAGGAAGGCGTTCAGGCGGATCACCAGCGCCGCGCGCACCACCTCGGGATCGAAGTAGTTGGCCGGGTGCAGCTCGTCGGCGGTCTCACCCAGCCCGACCGAGTGGCTGAGCAGGATCTTGCACTGGAGCCGCTCGAGATCCTCCGGCGCCACGGCGATGTTCTTGAACTCACCAAAGCCGGTCGTGACGCCGTACTCGAGGACCGGATGCACCCCATCCTCGTGCTGGAGCCTCGCGAAGTCCTGCTTATACCTGTCAGCGAGCCGTTCGATCTGGCTCCAGCTCTCGCCGACCCGGGCGAGGGCCTCCGGCGTGATCTCCACCTGGACCCGCGGGTCACGGGCGACCCGTGCCAGCCCTTCGAGGGTCAGGGAATTGCCGTCGAGGAGGATCGGGCGATGATGGTCGGGGTCGCTCACCGGCCCTGCCCTCTCGCGACATCGGCCAGCATCTGGCGGACGGTGGCGACCAGCTCGCCGCGCGGCACCTCGCGCTGGCCCGGCCGCTCCTCGAGCCACTCGCGGCGGTCCGCGAGCGCCTGGGCACGCTGCCGCCCCGCGTCCATGTCCTTGAGGGTGACGACGCCACGGGCTTTCTCGTCGGAGCCGTAGAGGAGGGCGATGGGCACGCCCCAGGCGTCCCCATACTTGAGCTGCTTGCCGACCCCCTTGGCCGTGCCGAGGTAGAGCTCGGCCGGGATGCCCGCCCGCCGCAGCTCCCAGGTCATGGCGATGTAGTCGTCCGTGAGCGCCGAGTCCATCGAGGTCACCAGGACCTGCGCCGTGCACTTCTGTTGGCCGGCGCGGCCGAGGTGCATCAGCGCGGCGAGGAGGCGGTCGACGCCGATCGAGGCCCCGGTAGCCGGCACCCTCTCGCCGAGGAAACGCATCACCAGGCCGTCGTAGCGGCCGCCGCCGAACACCGAGCCGAACTGCTTCGCGTCGAGCAGGATGGCCTCGAAAACCGGGCCGGTGTAGTACGCGAGGCCGCGGGCGATCGAGAGGTCCAGGGAGACCCGGTCGTCGCCGTAGCCCAGGGAATAGAGGTGATTCGAGATCCGCTCCACGATGCCGATCTCGCGGTCGCTCTCCGCCACCCCGCCCAGGAGGTCGCGCAGCTCCGCGACCACGGCGCGCCGGTCGTCCGCGCGGATCTGGAGGAAGCGCTCGATCTTGTCGACCTGGACATTCTCCAGGCCGAGGCCGCGGATGGGATCCCCGGACTCGTCCACATAGCCCACGGTCAGCTCCAGCCTGACCTTCTGCGCTCCCACCTTGTCCAGCTTGTCGAGGACACGGAACACGTCGGCCCCGCGCTCGGCCGGGATCCCGGCATAGCTGAGCAGGACGTTCAGGATGCCGCGGCTGGAGAAGCGGACCAGGTACGGACCGACCTCCAGGGCGCCCAGCGTGTCGCACATGCCGGCGAGGATCTCGGTGTCGGCCACCTCGGACTCGACCCCGACCGAGTCGAGGTCGAACTGGGTGAACTCGCGGAAGCGTCCCGGCCCCGGCTTGTCCCCCCGCCAGACCGGCGACACCTGGTAGCGGCGGAACGGGCGGGGCAGGTCGCGATACTGGGCGATGACCCGGGCGAGAGGGACGGTCAGGTCGAAGCGGAGCCCCAGCTTCTCCTTCTCGGGGTTCTGGACGGTGAAGATCGACTCCTGCGCCTCGGCCCCGGCGGCGGAGCCGAGCAGCACGTCCAGGTACTCGACCGCCGGCGTCCCGAGCGGGACGAAGCCATACAGCTCGTACACTCCGCGGATCGTGTCGATCATCCACTGCCGGGCCAGCATCTGGTCGGACAGCAGGTCACGCAGGCCACGGGAGAGACGGGGCTCCACCTTGTCAGACATGAGACACGATCCTCGAAAAGGGCTGGTTCAGAGAACAAACTGGCACCGGCGATGGGATTTGAACCCATGACCTCCTGATCCACAGTCAGGCGCTCTACCCCTGAGCTACACCGGCGCATCGGGGAAACGGAATCCTATGCGGGCGGGCCGGGGCTTGTCAAAACCCCCCCTCACAGAGCGTGGGCACGGCTCAGGCCGCCATGAGAAGGAAGGAGCCGAAGCGCTGCCCGCCGTCCAGCCAGGTGTGCCGCACCTCGAACCCGGTTTCAGCCGCCAGGCGCGCCACCTGCCCGAGCTCGAACTTGTACGAGCTCTCGGTATGAATGGTCTCCCCCGCCTCAAAGCCTATCACCGCGCCGAGAGCCTGGATCGGAACGCTCTGCGACCGCAGGCTCTCCAGATGCATCTCGATCCGCCCCAGGCCGCGGTCGTAGCGCGCCACGTGACGGAAGGAGCGGAGGTCGAACCGGCCCCCCAGCTCGCGGTTGATCCGGACCAGGAGGTTGAGGTTGAACGCCGCGGTGACTCCCAATCCGTCATCGTAGGCGGGCAGGAGGACCTCGTCCGGCTTCCGCTGGTCGAGACCGAGAAGGAAGCCGTCTCCGGGAAGGAGGAGGTCACGGATCCCGCGCAGCAGCACCAGGCGCTCGTCCGGCTCGAGGTTGCCCAGGGTGGAGCCGAGGAGGAGGGCCAGAGTCCGGGTGCCCGGCTCCCTCGGCCGCTCCCGGCCCAGCGCCTGCAATCCGGGCAGGAACTCACCGACGAAGGCGGAGACCCGCAGCCCGGGATAGCCGGAGAGGAGGCGGCCGGGGCCTTGCTCGATCGCCGAGGGCGAGATGTCGATCGGCAGGTATTCGAGCCCGCCCTGGCGCGCGAGCAGGGCGGAGATCAGCAGGCGGGTCTTCTGGCCGTCGCCGCTCCCCAGCTCCACGAGACGGACGCGCCCGTCGAAGGCCGCCGCCACATCCCCGGCGTGGGCGTGGAGGATCTCGGCCTCCGCACGCATCAGGTAGTACTCCGGCAGCTCGCAGATCGCCTCGAAGAGCTTCGAGCCCATAGCGTCGTACAGATGCTTCGGCGACAGGGTCTTGGGCGACGCCGTCAACCCACGGTGCACGTCGTCCGCGAAGGTCGAGCCGGCGGCGCCGGCGGCGACCTCGTGGATGGAAAGCCTGTCCTTCTCGAGCGCTCTTGTCATCGCCCCTCCCCCTCCAGCCCGAGCATCCGCCGGGCGAGGCCGACCGGCATCTCCTGGCCGGTCATCATCCGGAACTGCCCCCTGGCCTGATCGAGGAGGACCTCGCGGCCGTCAACCACCACCGCGCCGCGCTCCGCCGCCGCCACGAGCAGCGGCGTCGGGCCGTCCTTCAAATAGACGAGGTCGATCACCACCGTCCCCAGGCGCAGGTCGTCCACCAGGAACGGCAGCGGGTCGGAGACGGAGCGGCCGAGGGCGGTGGCGTTGACCAGCAGGCCGAAGGCGGCGGGGTCGAGCTCGCCCAACGGGAGGAACGGCAGCCCCAGGTCACTGGCCGCCTTCTCGCCGCGCGCCGCGCCGCGGTTGAACAGGGTGACGTCGGCGCCGGCGCGCACCAGCCCCACCGCAGCCGAGCGCCCGCCGCCGCCCGTGCCCACCACGGCGGCGCGCAGCCCCTCGACGCGGACGCCGCGCTCGTGCAGCGGCAGCACCACGCCGTCCGGGTCGGTGGACTCGGCCTCCCAGACCCCCTGGTTCCACACCAGCGTGTTGGCGGCGCCGATCTTCTCGGCCAGCGGGCTCTCGGCCCCGGCCACCGCCAGCGCCGCTTCCTTATAAGGAGCGGTCACCGACAGCCCGCGGATCGGCAGCCCCAGCGACTCCAGCGCGCCCCCCTCCACCAGCTCGAGCCAGAGGTCGCCGAAGGAGTCGGTATGGAACGGCAGGTAGGCCGCGGGGATCCCCAGCTCCCGGTAGGCGGCGTTGTGGATGCGCGGCGACAGCGAGTGGCTCACGGGATTGCCTACGAGGCCGAAGAGGACTCGGATGGATGGCAGCCCGGGGAGGCCGAAGTCCTCGCGCAGCCGGCGGATAGACGGCTGCCCCGGCGCCCCCGGCACCTCGCCGGCCGCGCCGTAGACCACCGGTGCTCCGAGCCGCGGCGCCACCATGCGGGTCCACACCCCGGCCTCGCCGGAGGCGAAAGCGGCGACGTCGGGCCGCTCCAGGGCGTGGAGCAGCAGGAGGGGCTGGAGGTCCTCGCCGGGCTGGGAGGCGGTGGGCACCAGCTTGTAGAGCGCCGCCTCGACCGCGGTCATGCGCTCGCAGAGGGTCTTGAGCGCCGGCAGCCCCGGCGCCGGTCCGTGCCAAGAGAGGAGCCGCTGGTCCGGCGGGATGGCCTTGAGGAGGTCGGGAGAGAGGTCGCGGGACGCTTCGAGGTCGACCCTGTCATAGCGGGCCGCGGCGTCGATGAGCCGCCGCTTGCGGCGCTCGGCCGAACCCTCGTGGGCGCCGCCCTCGGCGCGGCTGCGCAGGGTATAGAGGAGGCGTCCCGGAAACCGCGCCCGCAGCGGCGCGGGGTCGAGATCGCCGGCGAGGTCGGCGCGGACCTCCAGCCACTCGACGCCGTCGAAGCCGCCGAGCTGGGCCTCCAGATCCTCGTCGGGCGGAGCCGTGAGGGTGGCGAACAGCGAAGCGTTACCCGCGTTGCCGATGCTGCCGGTTCTCTCCAAAATCGAAAACCTCCTTCGAGACCCGGAAGGAGGCGACGGTGGGGCGGTCTCTCGCTCGTCCCGGGCTCGCGATGCCGGGACGTACCCGGCCTCAGGTCACGCCGTGATGCGCATGGCCCCACCATCCAGCCGCTCCGACGAGGAGGGGGTTGCTGACCGTGGGGCAAGGCGTCTGCAGGCGCATCATCGAATCCCGTTTTACACGGATGGGCAGCTTATGCAGGGGGGAACGGGGATGTCAAGCGAGGCCCGCGAGCTCCGCTTCGGGGCGAAGAAGAAGGGTTCCTCTCCGAATTCATCGACGTTGTCGCGGTTGTCGCGCTCGTGTGAGCGCCGCACCGCACCGTATTATTTAATACCTGCTACTATTGGAAATGGCAGCGCCTGAGGGGCCCCCGGATGAAAGCAAACTCGTGACGACTTGCCCGAGACCGTCTTCGGCGGCCGCTACTACGACGAGGGCCTCTCCATCGACGTCGACGCCCAGGGCCGGATCTATGTCGTCGGCTTCACCCACTCGTGGGATTTCGCGGACCCGG
>DASPJI010000800.1:0-5155 GCA_035628695.1 Thermoanaerobaculia bacterium
CCCGCCCCCGAGGCGGCGGAGCCCGAGCCCGGGGTCTCGAGCTCGTCCTACGCCCTTCTGGACTGCCCGGAAGGCGTCGTGGCGGAGGTCGAGTTCCCCCTCACCGTCGGCATCTCGCCGCTCCCCATGGTCCCGGGCGACGAGCCGCTCGACCTGCCGCCCACCCCCGGGTACGTCCTGGTCGTGCACGTCATCGCCGAGGGCTTCCGGCTGCGGGCCGGGGAGCCGGAGCGGCACGAGCTCGCGGTCACGCACGAGAATCCCTACCCGACCGTGGTCCTCCACCTCACCCCCGACCCGCAGGACACCCGGGTCCGGCTGCGGCGCATCCGGGCGAACTACTCGGTAGGCGGCCAGGCGATCGGCTTCGCCGACCGCCCCCTGGTGGTGGTGGAGAGTGCCGAGCTGCTGGACTCGCAGATCCCCAGGCCGGTCCCGCGCCCCGGCACGATCCACGTCCCGACCGCCGGCACGGCGCCCGACCTGACCCTCACCATCCGCCTCGGCGATTCGGTCGGCGACCTGCTCTGGACGCTCGAGAGCCCCCACGCCATCGAGCTCCCGGACCGGCGGCTCCAGAGCGACATCGGCAAGGAGCCCGACCGCTTCGCCCGCCAGATCGTCGATCTGGTCAACGGGCGCGAAGGGACGACCGGCCTGTACACGTTCCTGGTCGGCATCGGCCGGGAGGTCACGCAGGAGGTCCCGGTCAAGGTCTGGAAGGCGCTCCGCGCGGCGGCCGCGAAGCGGGGCGGCCCCCCCGACCTCCTCATCCTCTCGCAGGAACCCTACATCCCCTGGGAGCTGGCGGTGATGCCGGAGCCGCTCCTCGATCCCCAGGCTCCGCCCTTCCTCGCCGCCCAGGCCAACGTCGGGCGCTGGATCATCCGCAAGGATCTGGACGAAGAGGACGGCGGCAGCCTGGACCGCCCCAGGCTGCCGCCGCCGACCGAGCTGGCGATCAAGGGGCTGGCCGTGGTCTCGGGCGTCTACAGCAGCGGCAAGTGGCAGCGGCTGAAGGAGGCCGAGCAGGAGGCTGCCGAGCTGGCGCAGCTCTATCCCGCGGCGTCCGTCAACGCGGACTTCGAAACCGTGACCGGCTGCCTCAAGGGCATCCCCGAGGCGGACATGCTCCACTTCGCGGTCCACGGCGTCTACAACCCGGAGAGCGTGGAGCACGGGCTGATGCTGGTCGACAAGCGCGTCCTCCACCCCTTCGACGTCAAGGGGATCGACCTGACGCGCGCCCCCTTCGTCTTCCTGAACGCGTGCCAGGTCGGCAGCGGCGAGCAGGTCCTCGGCGACTATGCCGGGCTCGCCGAGGCCTTCCTCTTCGCCGGCGCTTCCGGCGTGATCGCCCCGCTCTGGTCGGTCAAGGACACGGTCGCCCGGCAGGTGGCGCTCGATTTCTACCGCGAGATCGCCGCGGGCCGGACGCCCGCCGACATCGTGCGCGCCGCGCGGGCCCGGTTCAAGGACGCGGCCGGGCCGCTGTCGGCGACCTACCTCGCCTATCAGTTCTTCGGCCACCCGCAGCTCAAGCTGACCGGGCTCCGGCCACGAGAGGAGGGACAGCCGTGAGCGAGCGTCTCGATCCGTCAGGCTCGCCCGTCAGGGTGGGCGGCATCACCCTGCGCACGCCGGGATTGGAAGGGGTCGTGAGCGTCATGCCCCCCACGAGCGCGGAGACGCGGGCCGCCGCGTTCGACTCCGCCGCCCTGGAGGAGGCGCTACGCGAAGAAGGGGTCGCCACCGACGAGACGCTCGAGATCACCGACACCAACGAGGTCGAGGCGGGCGGCGGCGAGGGGACGCGGACGGCGCAGGGGGAGCCGGCGATCGAGCTCGAGGTCTGGGAGCCGGGCGAGGAGTGGGGGCAGATAGTGCTGTACACCGACGAGGCCGGCGTGACCACCTGGGCCTTCTCCTTGCCCGGAGAGGCGGCAGCGCCGGGAGAGCGGGTGCGGGGAGGTGCCGGCGGTCGCACCTATGTGCTCCGCCGCCACGTCCCTCCCGCGCCGCAAGGGGAGGCCACCCGGGGCGTGATCGGCGCCGCCGGCAAGAAGATCATCCGGGTGCTCTCCTTCAAGCTCCTCGATCCGGTCTTCGGCAGGGTGGGGGAGCACTTCGTGGCCAAGTGGGAGCAGGAGAAGCGCCCCTACCGCGTGCGCACGTTCCCGCCCGAGGGCTTCCGCAACGCCTCGGCGAAGCTCGTCGACCTCCCCGACTGGCCGGCGCTGGCGACGAGCGACGGGAAGCGCGCGCTGCTCTTCGTGCACGGCACGTTCAGCCGGGCGCACGCCGCCTTCGGCGGCCTCCCCCCGGAGTTCATGGAGGCCCTGCACCGCAGGTACGAGGGGCGGGTCTTCGCCTTCGATCATCCGACGGCTTCGGAGGACCCCCGCCAGAACGTCGAGTGGCTGCTGCAGGAGATCCCGGACCGCACCCGGCTGGACCTGGACATCATCTGCCACTCCCGCGGCGGCCTCGTCTCGCGCGTGCTGGCCGAGAAGCAGGCGGATCTCGCGCTCGGGTCGCGCCAGGTCCGGGTCCACAATGTCGTCTTCGTGGCGGCGCCGAACGCCGGCACGATTCTGGTCAACGAAGAGCACATGGGCGACTTCGTGGACTCCTACACCAATCTCCTCAACTTTTTCCCCGACAACGGCGTCACCGAGGGGCTGGAGTGGATCATCACGGTCGCCAAGCATCTCGCCTGCTCGACGCTCAAAGGCCTCGAGGGGCTCCAGTCGATGCGGCCCGGGGGCGGGTTTCTCACCGGGATCAATGGCGCGACCAGCCCGGACAAGCGCTACTACGCCGTCGCCTCCGACTTCGAGCCCGCGGACCTCGGGCTGTCGTCGTTCAAGGACGGGGTGATGGACCGGATCTTCGGCCATCCGAACGATCTGGTCGTCCCCACGGCCGGCGTATGGGACCACAACGGCGGGTCGCTCTTCCCGATCGCGGAGAAGCTCGTGCTGCCCGACAAGGGGATCCATCACAGCGGCTACTTCTCCTGTCCCGAGGTGCAGCGGCAGATCGCGCGCTGGCTGGAGGTCGAGACGGGCTAGGCACTCCTGGCCCGCGTCGTCTCCAGAAGGGGACTTCAGCGTCACCCACCGGCGGCAATGACGTTTTGGATCGAGGCGCCGGCTGAGGCGCCGCCCTCTGGCACATCGCCTGCTAGGTCTGGCTACAGACTTCATCTTTTCCCTCCGGGAGGACGAAGGATGCGAGCAGTCTGCTGGGCAGTTTGCCTCTCCGTCACCCTGGCCGGCGCGGTCTCGGCCCAGGCGCCCGCCGCGGAGCCGGCGCGGGAGGGCTTTTCCGAGACCCTGGAGGTCCAGGGTGTCAACGTCGAAGCCGTGGTGACCGACAAGCAGGGCCGGCGAGTGCCGGGGCTCACCGCCCGGGATTTCCGGCTGCTCGTCGACGGCAAGCCGGTGCACGTCGACTTCTTCCTCGAGGTGCGGGAGGGCCGGGCGGCGCAGACGGCGCGGCTGCCCGGCGCCGCCGGCGAGCCCGAGGTGGCGACGCTCGAAGCCGGTGAGGCGGTCCCCACCAACTATCTGGTCTTCATCGACGACTACTTCTCACCGCTGACCCTGCGCAACGAGGTCCTGAAGTCGCTGTCGCGGGAGCTGCGCTCGCTGGGCGCGCGGGACCGCGTCGCCGTCGTCGCCTTCGACGGCCGCGGCAGCCGCGTCCTCTCCTCTTGGGCCCCGGCTTCCGAGGGGCTCGAGCACCTGCTCGGACAGGCGGGGCGGCAGAAGCGGTTTCTCACGCGGGCCGATCTTGACCTCAACACCGGACCCCTGCCGGTGGGAGCCGCCCAGCCCCTCGGCAAGGGTTTGATGAGCGAGCCGGTCGCCGACGCCGCCGGAGACCGGTCGCTGCGGGAGCTCGAGGGCATCGAGAACGTGGTGGCGGCCTCCGCGGCCAGTCTGCGCGCCTTCGCCGATCAACCCGGTCGCAAGGTGGCGCTGGTGGCCTCCGGTGGCTGGCGGGTCGACCAGCGCGCGATGATGGGGCTGGAGCTGCCCGCGTACGTCAAGGACGGCTACAGCCTGCTGGACCCGCTGATCGACACCGCCAACCTTCTGGGATACACCCTCTATCCCATCCATCTAGCCGAGAAGGCCCGGCTGGTGCCGAGCGCCGAGCCTCAGCTCGCTTCCGCGGCCTCCGGCGCCTCGACGATGGAGCTGGCCGCGGCGCAGAATTCCCTGGTCCTCAGCGCCCGCCAGACCGGCGGCCGGCTGCTCATGCCAGGAAACAACAACTACCTGCAGCGCGTCACCGAGGACACCCGCTCCTACTACTGGCTCGGCTTCACCCACACGGGCGGTGACATGCGTCGCGTCCGCCTCGAGGTCCAGGCGCTCCGCCCGGGCGTCGAGGTGCGGTCGCGGAGCAGCTTCCTGCCGTTGTCGCGGTCGGCGAAGGTGGCGATGCAGGTGGAGAGCGCGGTGCTCACCGGTGACCTCGTGGGCATGGAGCCCCTGGACGTCTCCCTCGGCCGGCCCGTGCGGGTCTCCAGGAAAGCGCTACGGGTGCCCGTCTCCCTGCGCATCCCCATGAAGGACATCACCCTGCTCCCCAATGGCAGCTATCAGGTCGCCCGGCTGGAGCTGCGCACCGCCTCCACGGACAAGGACGGCGGGCGCTCGCTGGTCGCCAAGGTGCCGCTGGAGATCCGGATCCAGGGCGAGGCGCCGCCGGCCGACGGCCATCTGCAGCACGATCTCCAGCTCGGGCTGCGCAACGTCCCGCAGTACGTGCTGGTCTCCATCCACGACGTGGCGAGCGGCAAGACCCTGGCGGCGCGGGTGCCGTTCGAGCCGGAGAAGTAGCCCTCACAGATCCGGAGCCTCCCGGGAGCGCCGTCCGGCGCTTCCGGGGAGGTTTCCTGCGCAAATCCGGACGCGATCCGGGCTAGACTGCGGGCCATGAAACGTGCCGCCCCGCCACCGTCCCGCCGCCGCCTGAACGCCTGGGGTTTCGAAGGGGAGGGCCTGCCGGTGCCGCGCCCCATGCGCAAATGGCTGGAGGAGCGGCTGGGGAAGTCGGAGCGCCGGGAGGCGGTGGACCCCGAGGGGATCGCGGTGCCCGAGCCGCGCCCGCTGCCCGATCTGCCGGGCGCCGTCTCGGT
>DASPJI010000801.1:0-6275 GCA_035628695.1 Thermoanaerobaculia bacterium
CGCGTCAGGATGCGCCCGCCGATGCGGTCGCGCGCTTCGAAAACCGCGAGGGTGAGCCCCTTCCGGCAGAGCTCGTCCGCCGCGGCGAGGCCGGCCACGCCGGCGCCGATGATGGCGAGGTCGATCGTCTCCATTCGGGTATGATCTCATCTGGACCCATGGAGATGAGCCACCCGATCGTGCTCTTCGACGGCGTCTGCAATCTCTGCAGCGGCTCGGTCCAGTTCATCCTGAAACGGGACCGGGAGGGGCGGCTCCGCTTCGCCTCGCTCCAGTCCGGGGCCGGGAGGCGCCTGCTGACCGAACACGGGCTCGATCCGGACGCCCTGAGCAGCGTGGTCGTGATCGAGGAGGGGCGGGCCTGGCAGGAGAGCTCGGCGGCGCTACGGATTGCCCGCCACCTGCCGGGGGCGTGGCAGCTGCTGCGGGCCCTCGCGGTGATCCCCCGGCCCGTCCGTGACACCCTCTATCGTTGGATCGCCCGCAACCGCTATCGCTGGTTCGGCAAGACGGAGACCTGCTGGCTGCCGACGCCCGAGCTGCGGGCGCGATTTCTCGAATGACTCAAAAACCTGAAGACTCGAGCGTATTGCGCACCGTGATCCACAACGCGGGCGACTACGAGATCACGGGCCTGCGGCTGGAGCGCGTTCGCCGGCAGGATTGCCTCGATCTCTGCCTCGTCCGCAAATTCGAGCATCACGTTCTCCGCTTCTGGTCGATCCGGAACCTCGAGATCCGCCGCGATGACGAGGCCCCCCGTTTGACCGTGCTCATCGACGACGGAATCGATGGCGAGCTGCGGGTGGAGAGCCCCGAGGGTGCGCGATCGATCCTCCGTTTCGACGCGCGGTCGGTCGAGCGCTTCGCTCGCTGGCCGACTGTCTGGGACATGCATATCGATGAGGTCGCGGGCCTGTGTCTGTGGGCCTGGAGGATCCCGTTCGTCCACTACGGCGTCATGAACGAGGAGGCCGGAGTGCCACCCGCGCTGGCGAAGCGGCTCGATCGATGGATCAAGAGCAAACGCAACGGGCGTCCGGCCGAGGAGCTCGACGCCG
Organism: Thermoanaerobaculia bacterium; assembly: GCA_035628695.1. Lineage (GTDB taxonomy): Bacteria > Acidobacteriota > Thermoanaerobaculia > Multivoradales > UBA5704 > DASPJI01. The sequence goes on from DASPJI010000801.1 coordinate 1,062, forward strand.
AAGGCCGCGAGCTTGCCGCTCTCGTGCTTCCTTGCCTCGGCCCCGCTGCCATCCTCTACCTTTATCTGGAAGCCGAGGAGCGGTCTGAGCGGATCGGCGCTCCGGGAGACTGGGACGTCAGGGTCCCATAGGGTTATTTCATGACGGATGCGGGACCCTGGCTCTTCGCGTTGACGCTCGTCTCGGCTCTCGGCTGCGGCCTGATCGCCGGTGCTTTCTTCGCTTTTTCTTCCTTCGTCATGTCGGCCCTGGGCCGTCTGCCCCCGGCTTCCGGCATCGCCGCCATGCAATCGATCAACATCGTGGTGATCAATCCGGTTTTCCTGGGGGTCTTCCTGGGGACCGCCGCCGCCTGCCTGGGTGTGCTGATCTCCGCGTTCTTGCGCTGGCCCGCGCCGGGGACCTCGTACGCGATCGCGGGGAGCGCGCTTTATATTGCCGGCACGTTCCTGGTGACGATGGCCTTCAACGTGCCGCGCAACAATATGTTGGCCGCCGTCGATCCCGCGAGCCACGGCGGCGCCAGGGTGTGGGCCGGCTATCTCGTCACCTGGACGCGGTGGAACCATGTGCGGACCGCCGCGGCGCTCGCCGCGGCGGCCCTGCTCATTATGGCCCTGGTTCAGGCTGGATAGCCGCCGTCACTCCGACCGCAGCGCCACCATCGGGTCCAGCCTCGCCGCCCGGCGCGCGGGCAGATAGCAGGCGAGGAGGACGACGCCGAGGAGGAGCACCGGCGCGGCGCCGTAGACCATCGGATCGGTGAGGCCCACTTTGTACAGGAGGCTCGCGAGGAGCTTCGCCAGCGCATAGGCGAGGGGGAGCCCCACGGCGAGCCCGAGCAGGGCGAGCCGCAGCCCTTGTCCGACGATCAACCGCAAAATGCTGCTCCGGGCGCTGCCCAGGGCGATGCGGAGCCCGATCTCCCGCGTCCGCAGGTTGACCGCGTAGGAGAGGACGCCGTAGATCCCGATCGCGGCCAGCACCAGGGCCAGCGCCGAGAACAGAGTGAGCAGCGCCATGGAGAAGCGGCGCTGGGCGATGGAGCGGGCGAGCTGCTCCTCCATGGTCGCCACCTCATAGATGGGCAGGTCCGGGTCGAGCGACTCGACGGCGTTCCGAATGGTGGTGGCGAGCGCCGCCGGATCGGCAGCGCTTCGCACGGCCACGTGGATCGGATTCGTGGACATCTGCCGCAACGGCCAGTACAGCATCGTCTCAGGCTCGCTCTCGAACCCCTTCTCCCGGATGTCACCGACGATCCCCACCACCGTGGCCGTGATCCGGACCTCCTGGACCTCGCCGTCGACGACCTCCAGCCAATCCATGTGGATCCGCTTGCCGAGGGCCGGCTCGCCCGGCCAGACCGTGCGGGCGGTGTGCTGTCCGATGACGATCACGTGCGGAGAGCCGCGCCGGTCCCGGGAGGTGAAGTCCCGGCCGGCGACGAGGGGGATGCCCAGGGTCCGGAAGTAGCCGCGGGTCACGAAGCGCAGGTCGACCGGGATCTCCTGGCCGGGCGCGGGCTTCGGACGTCCATCGACCTCCATGGCGTGGCCGATCCCGGCTCCGCCCATGGGCAGGATGCTCCCGGCGCTCACCGACTGGACGCCGGGCATGGCCTCGATCGTCTCGAGGACCCGCTCGGTGAAGGCCGCTTTCGGGTCGGCTCCGGGGTAGCGCTGCTCCGGCATGCCGATCCGGAAGGTGAGGAGGTGATCCGGCTCATAGCCCAGGTCGACGCTCTGCAGGAGCTGGAGGCTGCGCAGCATCAGCCCCGACCCGACCAGCAGGACGACCGCCATGGCCACGTCGGTGACGACCAGCAGGTGGCGCAGACGCAGCCGCCCCTGTCCTTCCGTAGCCTTGCCGCCCTCCTTGAGATCCTCCCGCAGGTCCGGACGCATCAGGACCATCGCCGGCGCCAGCCCGGACAGGATGGCGACGGCGAGGATCACCCCCGCGGCGAAGAGAAGGACGCGCCAGTCCATCCCTACCGAGGCCAGGAAGGGCAGGCTCTCGGGCGCCAGGCGGGCCAGCAGGCGCGTCCCCAGCCAGGCGACCGCGACGCCGGCGACTCCGCCGGCCAGCGCGGTGAGGGTGCTCTCGGTCAGCATCTGCCGGATGAGACGGGACCGGTCCGCGCCGAGCGCGGCGCGGATCGCCACCTCCCGCTGGCGCGTGGTGGCCCGGCTGAGGAAGAGGTTCGCGACGTTGGCGCAGGCGATGAGCAGGACGAAGACGACCGCCCCGAGCAGCATCAGCAGCGTGTCCCGGCTGTCGCCTGTCAGGTGCTCGCGGAGCGGCATCACGTTCACGTCCCATCCCGTGAGGTAGTCCACCTCCTGTTGCACCCGCGTTCGGGCGAGGGCATCCATCTCCGCCTGGGCCTGCGCTTCGCTCACACCCGACCCGAGCCGGCCGACCACGGTGAGGAAGCGGCCCCGGCCGGGCTGGGCCGGGTTGATGGCGAGAGGTATCCACAGGTCCAGGGGCTCCAGGAGCTCGAAGCCCTGCGGCAGGACTCCGAGCACCGTCACCTCGATGTCGTTGAGCCGGATCGTCCGCCCGACCACGGCCGGGTCCCCGCCGAAGGTGCTCCGCCACAGGCCGTGCCCGAGGACCGCCGTGAGAGGACCGCCGGGGACGGCCTCCTCGGGCGAGAAGGTCCTGCCCAGGATCGGCTCGACGCCCACGGTCGAGAAGAACCCGGGGGAGACCAGGCCCAGCCGGAGCCACTGGGGCTTGCCCTGCCCGGTCAGCGTACCGCTCCGGGCGACGAACGCGTCCAGGCCGGAGAACGACCGGGTCCCCGCCTTCCAGGCCATGAAGTTGAAGGGGGAGACCACGTTCGCCTCCGCGTCGAGGCTGACGTTGCGCTCCCAGACCATCATCAGCCGGTCCGGCTCGCGATAGGGCAGGGGCCGCAGGAGCGCGGCGTTGACGATCGAGAAGATGGCGGTCGTCGCCCCCGTGCCGAGGGCGAGGGTGAGGACGACGGCGGCGGCGAATCCCGGCCGCCGCAGCAGCACGCGCGTTCCGAAGTGGGCATCTCGAAGCAGGCTCATCCACACCCTCCTTGTAGAGCGACCCGAGGTTGACGAGTATACGTACTACCCGGGTAGTTTGTTGCGGCCGTTCCTTCGCCTTCGTCCTCGCGTGCGGTCTCCCGGCCGGCGGAGTGACCGGGCGGACGCTCGTCCGGCTGAGGCCGGTCTGACGACGGCCGCATCGCCCGGTCCGTCTATCTATAAAAGGAAGCAGCGCCTTCTCCGCCGTCGCGGGGGAGGCGCTTTTCTCTTGGCGGAGACTCCGACGGCGCGTCGGAGTCTCCGGCGGCGGATTGGAAGCTTCCGTTGGCGCGTCGGAGACTCCGATAGCCCGCCGGAACCTTCGACAGCCCACCGAAGACTCCGATAGTCTGTTGGAAGCTTCGACAGGGCGCCGGAAGCTTCGACAGCGCGTTGGAAGCTTCCGACAGCCCGTCGGAGATTCCGACGGCGCGTCGAAGGCTACGACGGCGTATCGGAGAGCCCGATAGCGTGCCGGAACCTTCGGCAGCCCGCCGAAGACTCCGATGGCCCGTTGGAAGCTTCGACAGCTCATCGGAAACTCCGCTGGCCCGTCGAGCTCTCCGACAGCGCGCCGAAGACTCCGACGGCGCGTCGGAGACTCTTTCGAGACACCCTCTACTTCGCGGTGACGTAGGTGCTGACGGTGCCGGTGACGAGCTCGCGGCCGTCGCCGGTGTCGATCCGCGTCTCGTAGATGGCCAGCGGCGGGGCGCTGCCGGTGAGGCGGACGGTGGCGCGGAGGGGGTGGTCCACCGGCAGCCAGGGGGTGTGGAAGCGGGCGTCGCGGACTCCGACGAGGTAGCCCAGGCGCGGGCCGGAGGCGTCGGTGCGGGCCAGGGATTCCAGGACCGCGGCGGTCTGGGCCGCGGCCTCGAGGCCCAGGAAGGCAGGGGCCCGGCCTCCCGCCGCGAAGGGGCTGGCGGCGGGGATCTCGACCACGCAGGCCGCGCCCTCGGCCGCGGCTTCGAGGACGGTGCGCACCAGGAGGGCGGGCGGCGCGTGGGGCACCAGGGCTCCGGGGGCCGGGAAGCCGGCGCCGGCCGGGAAGGCTGGCGCGCCGGGGAGGAGGGCCTCCTCCGGCTCCGTTGCGAGGCGGACCGTCCCCTGGCTCAGGCTCTCCGCTCCCCGTCTCAGCTCGAAGCGGGCGGTCCCATCCTCTGAAGGCGCATCGAGGTGGAGGTCGAGGAGGTCGCCGGGACCCACCGGGCGGCGCAGCCGGAGGTTGCGGACCTCGGCGAGCGGGGCGGTGAAGGGGGCAGTGGTAACGGGGGCGCCCCCCTCCTGTCCTCCCCCCTGATCCAACCCTCCCCCCCCCAGGGGGGAGGGACCCGAGATCGGACCCAGTCCCCAGGCGGCGAGGAGGAGGTGGGCGATGCCGGGGAGGATGGGGTGGCCGGGGAAATGGCCGTCGAAGAAGGGGCTTGCCTCCGGGACCTCGACACGGAGGCGGCGGCCGTCGCTCATCCGGCGCTCATCTTCCTCGGCAATGAGACCGCCTCGCTGGTCTCCGGGGTCTCCGCGGGATCCGCGAGGAGCGAGAAGCGCGGCCGGCGCGGCGCCAGCGGCACGAAGCGCTGGAGACGGGCCAAGAGGTGCATGAGCCCGAGGCGCCAGCGCAGCGGGAAGGGGGGCCGGGGGAAGACGTTCCCCGCCAGCACCGAGAGGATCGCCCGGTGTACCTGGAACGGTCCCTGGCCGGCCATGAACAGGTCGCGGAACGGCGACTGATAGTAGGCGTCCACCAGGCCGAAGAAAGGCTCCGAGCTCTTCTCGATGAAGCGGATGTAGTCCCGCCGGATCCTCCCCGGGTCGGCGCCGCGGAGCAGGGCCCCGATGCCGCCGGCGGCCTGGATGGCGCTCATCATCCCCAGGCAGACGCCGGTGGAGAAGATGGGGTCGATGAAAGTGGCCGCGTCCCCCACCAGGAAATAGCCGGGGCCGGCATAGGGGGAGCAGCGATAGCTGAAGTCGGCGATGACGTTGTTGCCCGCGGGGAAGACCGCCTCCGCCGTGCGCTGCCGCATCGCCGGGCAGCGCGCGATCCCCCAGGCCAGCATGCGCTGCGCCGGCACCCCGACGCTGCGGGCGGCGTCGGCGTCCATCACCAGGCCGATGCTGGTGCGCCGCTCGTCGATCGGGA
>DASPJI010000802.1:0-2232 GCA_035628695.1 Thermoanaerobaculia bacterium
CGGGTTGGGCCGTGGCGGCGAGCTCCACCAGCGGCTCGACCCGTTTGCCGGCGGTGGCGATCTCGTCCTGGCGTCCGGTGAGGCCCGGACCGGCGAGCACCACGGCCGGCTGGGCATCCGACATCTGGAAGGACAAACGCGCGTCTGGCAGGGCAGGATCGAGCACGAGATAGGCCCCGCCGGCCTTGAGCACGCCCAGGATGCCCGCCACCAATTCCGGCGAGCGCTCGAGGCAGAGTCCCACCACCCTTTCCGGCCCCACTCCCAGCCGGCGGAGCTGGTGGGCCAGACGGTTCGCCCACCGGTTCAGCTCGTCGTAGGTGAGCAGGCGCTCGCCGGCGACGAGGGCCGTGGCCGCGGGCGAACGCGCCGCCTGGGCCGCGAAACGCTCGTGGACAGCGGGGCCGGTGGCGGCCACCCCCTCTCCCCCCCACTCAAGGAGGAGCTGATGGCTCTGCGCCGCCGACAGCAGCGGCACGTCCCACAACCGGGTCTCCGGGTCCTCCACCAGGGCGGCCACGACCCGCCGGAGCTGGTCCTTGAGACGGTCGATGGTGGTGCTGTCGAACAGGTCGGTGCTGTGCTCCCACCAGCCGGAAAGGAAGGAGCCGTCGGTCGCCTCCCAGAACGACAGGTTAAAGTCGAACTGCGTCCGGTGGGCGTCGACCCAGTAGTTCTCGACCCCGTCGCCGCCGGTGAGGTTGCGGCGCTCCATCGCGACGTGGGGGGCGAGGAGCAGTAGCACCACCTGGGTGAAGGGGGTGCGGGAGATGTCGCGTTGCGGTCGCAGGGTCTCCACGAGCTTGGCGAACGGCATCTCCTCGTGGGCGTACGCCCCCATTGCCGTCTCCCGCACCCGCCGCACCACCTCTAGGAGAGACGGATTGCCCGTGAGATCGGTGTAGAGGGCGAGCTGGTTGAGGAAGAAGCCGACGACCCGCTCCAGCTCGGGGAGGTTGCGGTGGGCGCTGGGGGTGCCCACGATGAGCTTCTCCTCGCCGGTGACCCGGACCAGCAGGGCCTTGAGCGCGGCCAGGAGCACGATGAAGAGCGTCGCCTCGTGACGCTGCGCCAGGCCGCGCAGGCCGGTGCTGTGCGCCGCCGATAGCGTCAGCAGGGTGCGCCGTCCGCGCGCGGTCTGCATCACCGGCCGCGGCCGGTCGTAGGGCAGCGGCAGGAGCTCCGGCGCGTCCGCCAGGCGCTTCCGCCAGTAAGCCACCATCTGCTCCACCAGCACCGGGTCGGAGAGACGGGCGCGCTGCCACTCGGCGAAATCGCCGTACTGCACCGGCAATTCGGTCAGGGGCGACGGCAGGCCGGCGCGCAAGGCGTTGTACGTCTCCATGATCCCGGTGAGCAGGGTGTAGGTGGAGATCCAGTCCGTCACCAAGTGATGCATGCAGACCGGATTGACGTAGTCCTCCTCCTCCACCTGGATAAGGACGATCCGCACCAGCGGCAGCCTGCCGAGGTCGAAGGCGGGACTGACCACCTGGGTCGAGGCGCGGAGGACTTCCTCTTCCCGCCGCTCCGCTGGCAGAGACCGCAGGTCGATCCACGGCAGGTTGATCTCGTACGCCGGCGCGATGACCTGCATCGGCTGACCGTCGATGGTCTGGAACGTGGTGCGCAGGCTCTCCTGCTGGCGCACCACCTCGTTGAGCGCCCGCGCCAGGGTCAAGGGTTCCATGACGAAGCGATAGCGCGTCGCCTGGTAGACGTTGTAGATCGGGCTCGAGGTGTCGAGCTGCTGCACGAACCAGAGCCGCTCCTGGTCGAAGGAGAGGACGCAGGGGCTGAAGCACGCCCGCCGCGGGATGGTGCGCTGGACGGCTGGGACCGACGCCGCGGCCTGCTTCCGGAGCGCCAGCTCGAACAGGGCGCGCTGGGCCGGCGTCAGAGCCTCGAGGCGGGAGGCGAGGCCTGAGGAGAGGTCCGGGACGCTCACCGGTCCACCTCCGTGCCGACAGCGAGCTCGCCGGCGAGCCGCACCTCCGCCTCCTCGGGGGAGAGCGACTCGATCTCGCGCAGCAGGCGGTCCAGCTCACTCTCCGGCATCGCGCCGGCCGCAGCCAGCGGTATCGTCGGAGCCGCCGGCCGAAGTACTTCGGCACGCGCTGCCAACTCGGCAACCGTCGGAGACTCCAGCAGACTGGCCATTGGGAGATTGACCCCCAGCGCGCCAGAGATCCGGGTGACGATCTGGATCGCCAGCAGCGAGTTGCCGGCGAG
>DASPJI010000803.1:0-13067 GCA_035628695.1 Thermoanaerobaculia bacterium
CATCGACGTGCTGGAGCAGTTCGCCGCCGACCCAGGCACCGAGGGGGTCATCATGATCGGCGAGATCGGCGGCAGCGCCGAAGAGGCCGCGGCCGAGTGGGTCCAGGCCAACATGGACAAGCCCGTGGTCGGCTTCATCGCCGGCCGCACCGCCCCGCCGGGACGCCGCATGGGGCACGCCGGCGCCATCGTGGCCGGCGGCAAGGGCACGGCGGCCGAGAAGATGGAGGCCATGCGCGCCGCCGGCATCCACGTCGTCGAGTCCCCGGCCGAGCTCGGCTCGACCATGGCGAAGGCGCTGGGGAAGTAGAGACGTCAGGGCGCGAGGATGAACGGCAACGGATTCGGCCGGCGTGGCTGGCTCGCCCTCATCGGAGGCGGCGAGTTCAGCTTCGAGGAGACGCTGGACGCCGACGAGGCGTGGGTGGAGAAGCTGCCGCCCGGGCCCGTCGGCTTCATCCCGGCGGCCTCGGGGTCGAACGACTACGCGCACCACTTCGCCGAGTACATGGGCGAGGCGTTCCAGCGGCAGGTGGAGGTCATCCCCATCTATCGCGCCCGGGACGCCCGGCGCGGCCTGAACTCCGAGCGTATCCGGGACGTCGCCGCCGTCTACATCGGCGGCGGCGTCACCGATCACCTGCTGGACGCCCTGCGCGACACCCCGGCCACCGAGGCGCTGGCGACCAAGATCCGCGACGGCGGCGTGGTCGTCGCCATCGCCGCCGCCGCCCAGGCGGCCGGCCGGCTGGCGCGCAGCATCTTCCGCGGCGACGCCATCCCGGGCTTCGGCTGGCTGCCCGACGCCGTGGTCGAGCCCAACTTCGACCCGGCCAAGGACCGGCGCCTGCGCAAGCTGTTGGCCGCAGCCGGCGCTCCGGGCGTCAACTGGGGGCTGGGCATTCCGGCCGGCAACGCCGTGCTCCTCGGCCCGGAAGGGGTCATGGAGGTGGTGGGCACCGCCTTCCGCCTCGGCGCCCCGGACGCCGGGCTGGAAGTGTTGGGAGACCCCGACTTCGAGATCGCCAGCGACGAGGATCTCGAAGAAGAGTAGAATCCGCTGGATTGAAAAAGGGAAAAACCTTCAACCAAATTTTACGCCGAGGCGGGTTATGATCCCCCTGGTGTGATGGGAGAGATACGAGCATGGACACGACTCTTGCGATCCTGAAGCCCGACAGTGTGGAAGCCGGCAGTGCCGGCAAGATTCTTGCACATCTTCAAAATGAAGGCTTCACTATTCGGGGAATCAAGCTGATGCGGCTCACACAGGCCCAGGCTCAGGCGTTCTATGAAGTGCACAAGGAGCGTCCGTTCTATGGAAGCCTGGTGGAGTTCATGACCAGCGGCCCGGTGATGCCGGTGGCCCTCGAGCGCGACAACGCGGTCGCCCACCTGCGGCAGGTGATGGGGGCGACGGACGTGGCCAAGGCCGAGGAGGGCACCGTCCGCAAGCTCTTCGGTACGTCCATCGAGCGCAACGCGATCCACGGCAGCGACTCGCCGGAGAACGCGGCGATCGAGCTGTCCTTCTTCTTCTCCCGCGCCGAGCTGCAGGCGGCGCGCTAGGACCGGACGGGACGAGCCATGTACCGCGAACCGCAAGCCGCTCCCGAGAGCCAGCTCCCCGAGGAGCGGCGCGGCCGCACCATCGGCCGCTTCTGCCTGACCTGCTCGTCGATCTACCCGCTTCACCGTCTGCGGCACGACGGCAAGCCGATGTACGGCAAGGACCACGTCGCCGCCCCCTGTGCCCACGAAGGGGACAACTTCGCGCCGGGGGAGGGGTGGTGGGAGCCGGCGGTGCTGGTGTTGCCGCAGGCGGCTCCGGCGCCGGAGGGACAGTTCACGAACGCGCCGACCAAGGGGACGCAGCCGTGAGGGGTGGCGGGGTTTGCGGATGATCGGATGAGCGTCTTCTCCCCTCGGCCGGAGGCCGCCCCGGTGTACGGGGCGGCGATCGCCCAGGGCCGCCTGGCCCTGTGGGTGACGTGGCTCCGGCAGGGGAGAGGCAACGCCCTGGGGATCGCGCTCGCCGCGGGCCTCCTCGGGGAGCTGGTGAGCGGCTGGGGGGCGCCGCCCCTCGTCCCCACTCTCCCCTTCACACCCTTCGTCTCCTGCGCCGCCGGCCTGCTCCTGGGCTGGCAGGGCGTCGCCGCTACCTCCGCCGGACAGTTCCTCGCCATCTGGATGACCCGCCGCAACCCGCTGGAAGCGGCGATCCTGGCGGTCTGCCTGGCGCTCCTCGGCGTCGCCGCCCACCTGGTCTTCCGTTCCATCCCGAAGCTGGGCCGGGGGCTGCCCAACCTCCGGTCATATCTCTGGCTGCTCGGCAGTGCCCTCTTCGGCGGGCTGGTCGCGGCCGGCATCGGCAACCTCCTCCTGCCGACGCAGCCTATAGATACCACCTGGATCTGGAACCGGGCAGCCGGCAGCCTGGTCAGCGTGCTCCTCCTGGTGCCGCCGCTGCTGCTGGTAGCGGATCGCCACCTCCGCCCCTGGATCATGCCGATCCCCGGCGAGATGCCGGCGCGGCGCGTCCGCCGCTTCGGCGAAGACGTGGCGAGCGAGGCGGTGAGCGCCGAGGCGACGGTGATGCTGGAGCGGAGCCGTCCGCCCGAGGTCCCGAAGGGCGTGCTGGTCGGGGCGGGGCTGGTGCTGGGGGTCTCGGTCCTGGTGGTGCCGGTGATCTCGTTGATCCCGGAAGTAGGCGGCTGGCTGCGCCTCTTCTATCTGATCCCGATCCTCTGGGCCGCCCTCGCCTTCGGCTTGCGCGGCGGCGTGCTGGCGGCGTCGGCCAGCGGCTTCGCGTACCTCCTGGGGATCGCGTGGATGGCGGCGGCCGTGGAACCGGCGGAGTCGGCGCGGGCTCTGTGGACCGCCTACGCCGATCTCTTCGCCCTGGGTCTCACCGGCGCCTTCGTGGGACGCTCGCGGGAGCGCGAGTTCCATCTGCGGCAGGAGCTGGCCGACACCAACCGCCTGCTGCGCCGCGACATCCTGCGGGTGGCCCAGGCGCTGACCCAGGCGGTGCAGGCCAAGGACGAGTACACCGAGGGGCATCTCCACCGGGTGAGCGAGTACGCGGTGACGGTGGGTGAGCGGCTGGGGCTGCGCGGGCAGGATCTGGAGATGCTCCACTACGCGAGCCTGCTCCACGACATCGGCAAGATCGGCATCCCGGAGCAGGTGCTCAAGAAGCCCGGCCGGCTCGAGGAAGCCGAGGCCGAGGCGATGCGGCGGCACCCGGAGATCGGCGCCCGGATGATCGAGAACCTGGACGTCCTGAGCGGCGCCGCGCCGCTCGTCCTCCATCATCAGGAGCGGTACGACGGCCGCCGCAACGGCGAGTACCCGGGCTATCCCGGCGGCCTCGCCGGCGACCGAATCCCCCTGGGCGCACGCATCATAGCCGTCGTGGACGCTTTCGACGCCATGACCACCAACCGCCCCTACCGCCGAGCGCTCTCGCCGCAGCACGCCATCGCCGTCCTCCAGAAGGAGAGGGGCCAGCAGTTCGACCCCCGGGTGGTGGACGCCTTCGTCAGCCTCCTCGCCGAACGTCCGTGGGAAGAGTAGACGGCGGCCTCGACTGGGAGGCGGTGGACCGCCATCTGGTGGAGGTGCGGGGGTGCCGCAAGTGCCCTGGCGTGGTGCCGCCGCCGGTGGCCGCCCGGCCGTCGCAGTGGCCACGGGTGATGCTGGTCGGGCAGGCGCCCGGGCCCAAGGAGCAGGAGGTGGGGCGTCCCTTCGCCTTCACCGCCGGCACGCGCCTCTTCTCCTGGTTCGCCGCGCTGGGGGTCTCCGAGGAGGAGTTCCGGGAGAAGGTCTGGATGACGGCGGTGATCCGCTGCTTCCCCGGCCGCGCTCCCCAGGGCGGCGACCGGGTCCCCGCGCCGGCCGAGATCGCCAACTGCTGGCCCTACGTGGAGCGGGAGCTGCGGCTGATCCGTCCCGCCACTGTCCTTGCCGTGGGACAGCTCGCCATCCGCCACCTCCTCCCCGACCCCGCGCCGCTGAACGAGAGGGTCGGCCGGGTCTTCACCTCCTCCCGGGAGGATCTGGAGTTCGACGTCATCCCGCTGCCGCACCCGTCAGGCCGCAGCACTTGGCTCGTCCGTCCCGAGAACCGCGACCTCCTCGACCGCGCCCTCCGGCACCTCGCCGAGAGCCGGGGGTGGCGGGAGACGTTCGGGGAGCGGGGAACCTCTATACTTGAAGTATGAGTAGAGGTCAGGATCCCGCAGCGTTGGAGCGCGCCTCTGCCCGTAGAGCTTGGCCGGTTTGTGCCTTCCGACTGGGTAGCGAGCCGAGTGAGGACTTGAGCGCCAATACGACCGCCGTCGAAAGGCTGGAGATGATCTGGCCCCTCACCGTGGATGCCTGGGCGCTCGCGGGCCGGATCATCCCCGACTATCCTCGTCACGAGGCCCCCATCCGGGTGATCCACGGCCACATCCGTAAGCAGTCCCGCGAGGGGGAGCCCGCCTGAACAGCGACTTCCAGGACATCTTGGCCGCCTTGGTCGCGGAGAACGCGGTCTTTCTGGTTGTGGGGGCCCATGCCGTCGGTGTCCATGGCGTACCTCGGGCAACCGGCGACCTCGACATCCTGATTCGCCCTGACGCCGAGAACGGCAAGCGTGTCTGGCGTGCGCTCGTACAGTTTGGTGCTCCGGTCGAGGTGACGGGTCTCACGCCGACAGACCTCGAGAAACCGGACATGGTCTACCAGATCGGCCTGCCACCGCGGCGAATCGATATTCTCACCGAGATCAGCGGCGTCGACTTCGAAGAGGCGTGGAGCTCCCGGGTTACTTCGCGCGTGGGGGATTTGGAGATTCCGTTTATCGGAAAGGATGCGCTGCTGCGGAACAAGAGGGCGAGCGGCAGGCCTAAGGACTTGGCCGATATCGACATTCTGGAGCGGCGGGAGCCTTCGGAGTAGGGGCCCATGGACACGACCCCAGCGGAGCAGGCGGTTCTCGCCCGGTTCAGGGAGCGGTGCCATATCGCGGGCGTGGTCCAGGTGGGGTACGGCATGCGCGCCGCCGCCATCCGCCTGGCCCGGAACAGCCGCCCAGAGCTCGACGTCGACCAGGCGCTCACCGCGATGGTGGAGAAGGGCTGGCTCAAGCGCAACGAGGCTGGGACCTGGTACTACCTGACGGCGGACGGGGCCGAACAGGTCAAGGCGCCGGCGCCACTCTCAGCTCTCCAGGTCACCTAGTCCTCATCACCGGCCTTCTGGCCCACCTCCAGGATGGAAGGCCCGCTCCAACAGGGCCAGACCGCCGTCCACCAGCAGCGCCAGGACGGCGGCCGGCACGGCGCCCGACAGGATCATGGCCGTGTCGGCAAGCTGGAGCCCGGTGACGATGGGCTCCCCCAGGCCGCCGGCGCCGATGAAGGCGGCGAGCGTCGCCGTGCCGACCGTGATCACCGCGGCGGTGCGCACCCCGGCCATGATCACCGGCGCCGCCAGCGGCAGGCGGATCTGGCGCAGCACCTGCCCGGGCGTCATCCCCAACGCGGTGGCCGCCTCCACCGCCCGCGGATCGGACTCCCTCACACCTGTATAGGTGTTCCGGACCATGGGGAAGAGCGAATAGAGCCACAGCGCCGCGAGAGCAGGCACGAAGCCCACGCCCAGGAAGGGGACCATGAACGCCAGCAGGGCGAGGGACGGGATGGTCTGGGTGAGGCCCAGGGCGCGGATGGCGGGCTCGGCGCCGCGGCGGTGGCGCTCCAGCCAGAGTCCCAGGGGGACGGCCACCAGGATCCCCAGGAGGAGCGCCGCGGCGCACAGGCCCAGGTGCTCCAGAGTCCGGCGGGCGAGGCCGCCCCGCTCGCTCCATGCATAGGAAAGGAAGCCGGGCCGGCGCGGCGCCGCCTCCTCTCCGGCGGCGGCGCCCTCCAGCAGGCCGAGCGCGCGCAGGGCGTCCCGGGCCACGGCGGCCTCGCTCTCCTTCCCTTCTTGAAGACGGACGTTGAGCCGGCGCATTGTCTCCTCGTCCAGGGCGCCGGCGAGGAGCCCCAGGACGGCGCTCACCTCGGGGTGCTCGCGCAGAGTGGCGCCGCGGACCAGCGCGGCGGCGTCGTAGGGTGGGAAGAACCCCTTGTCGTCCTCCAGTACCTGGAGGTTATAGAGGACGAGCCGGCCGTCCGTGGTGTAGACGTCGAGGGCATCGATCGCCCGGGAGCCGGCGGCCTGGTACTTCAAGGCGTGCTGCATCGGCTGGACCGAGGCGAAGCGCAGCCCGTAGACCCTCTGCAGCCCGAGCAGGCCGTCCTCGCGGCCGACGAACTCGTGGCCGAAGCCGGCGCGCAGACGGGGGGCGGCGCGGGCGAGGTCGGAGATCGTCTCGATCCCCTCGCGCCGGGCGAGCTCCCGGGGGAGCGCCACCTCGAAGGCGTTCTCGAAGCCCAACGGGGCGATCCACCAGAGGTCCCAGCGGGCGAGGAACTCCCGGCGCACCCGGTTCAGGGTCTCCGCGGGTCCCCCCTCGGGCTCCTCGCCAAGGAGGGTCACCAGGCCCGTGCCCGTGTACTCCGGGTAGACGTCGATGGCGCCGGTGCGGAGGGCCTCGAAGCAGACCTGGGTGCCGGCGAGGCCGAGACGGCGTTCCACCCTCAGGCCAGTGCGGCTCTCCAGGAGCTGGGCGAACATCTCCCCCAGGAGACGGCTCTCCTCGAAGTTCTTGGAGCCGACCACGACGGTGCCGGTCTCGGCGGCAAGGGTGGGGATGGCGAGGAGCGAGAAGCTGATGAAAATCAGGAGGCCCCTCATCCCGACCCCCTCATCTCCAGCAGCGCCCGCACGTAGGGGTCCGCTGGGCTGCGGCTCAGCTCCTCCGGAGGGCCGAGCTGGAGGAGCCGGCCCTGGCGCATGACGCCGATACGGTCGGCCAGACGGAAGGCCTCTCCCAGGTCGTGGGTCACCAGGAGGGCGGTCTTGCGCAGGCGCGCCTCGAGGTCGAGGAACTGGCGGTGGAGGTCGAGACGGGTGAGGGCGTCGAGGGCGCCGAAGGGCTCATCCAGGAGGATGACGTCCGGGTTGGCGGCCAGGGCGCGGGCGAAGGCCACCCGCTGGCGCTGCCCTCCGGAGAGCTCGGCGGGGTAGCGGCGGCCGTACTGCGCGGGGTCGAGCCCGACGAGGTCCAGCATCTCCCGTGTCCGCTGCCGGCGGCGCTCCGGGTCCCAGCCGAGGAGGCGGGGCACCAGCTCCACGTTCCTCTCCACCCGCCAGTGAGGGAGGAGGCCGCCGTCCTGGGGGACGTAGCCGATGCGGCGGCGCAGCGTGATGGGGTCGAGCCGGGCGACGGGCTCCCCCTCCACCCGCACCTCGCCGGCGGTGGGCTCCACCATCCGGTTGAAGAGGCGGAGGAGCGTCGTCTTGCCCGAGCCGCTCTCGCCCACCAGGGCCACGGTCTCGCCCGGCTGGACGGCCAGGTCGACCCCGGCCAGCGCCGGCGTGCCGTCCGGCCAGGTCTTGGCGACCCCGGTGGCTTCCAGCGCGGGTCCCGCGGGTAGGGAGGACACGCGCGTAGTCTACAAGGGTGGGGGAGGGGCGTGGCGGTGTAGCATGACCAGGCCATGAGACGAGAAACCCTCCGCTTCCCAGGCGCACAAGGCGCGGACCTCGCCGCCCGGCTCGAGAGCCCCGACGTCGATCCGACGGCGTACGCGCTCTTCGCCCATTGCTTCACCTGCTCCAAGGACCTCAAGGCGGCGGGCTGGATCAGCCGTGCCCTGGTGGAGCGGGGGATCGCCGTGCTGCGCTTCGACTTCACCGGCATCGGAGAGAGCGAGGGGGACTTCGCCGGCACCGACTTCTCCGGCAATGTCGCGGACCTGGTAGCGGCGGCGGACTTCCTGCGCACCCGCGGGGAGGCGCCGCGGCTCCTGGTCGGCCACAGCCTGGGCGGGGCGGCGGTTCTGGCGGCGGCGGTGCGCATTCCGGAGACCGCGGCCGTGGCCACCATCGCCGCGCCCAGCGACACCGAGCACCTGCGCGACAAGCTCGTCCGCCTCGCCCCGGAGCTGGAGGAGCGCGGGGAGGCCGAGGTCGACCTCGGCGGCGAGCGCCCGTTCCCCATCCGCCGGCAGCTCCTGGACGACCTGGCGGAGGACCATCTGCAGGAGGCCCTCCACCAGCTCCACAAGCCGCTCCTCCTCTTCCACTCGCCGGTCGACAACGTGGTGGGGGTCGAGCATGCCCACCGCCTGTTCGAGGCGGTCAAGCACCCGAAGAGCTTCATCTCCCTCGGGCTCGCCGACCACCTGCTCACCGACGAGCGGGACGCCCGGCACGTGGGGGAGACCCTGGCCGCCTGGGCCGGGCGCTACCTGGAGGGGAGCCAGCCGGAGATCGAAACCCTGCCCGAGGCGGGGCGGACCGGGGAGGTGGTGGTCACCGAAAGAGGACGCTTCGCCCAGGACATCGTCGCCCGCCGCCATCGCCTCACCGCCGACGAGCCCGAGTCCGTGGGCGGCGGCGACACCGGCCCCACCCCCTACGACCTGCTCCTCGCCGCCGTCGGGGCGTGCACTTCCATGACCCTCAGGATCTACGCCGACCACAAGAAGCTCCCCCTGGAAGGGGTGCGGGTCCGGCTCCGGCACTCCAAGGTCCACGCCACCGACTGCGCCGTCTGTGAGACCAAGGAGGGCAAGCTCGACCAGATCGAGCGGGTCATCGAGTTGCTCGGGCCGCTCACCGACGAGCAGCGCCAGCGGATGCTCGAGATCGCCAACCGGTGCCCGGTCCACCGCACCCTGGAGTCCGAGATCCACGTGCCCACCCGGCTGGAGTGACCGGCCCGGCCGGCCCGACCTCCCCAGGCTCCACCCCCGTCCAAGGCAGGGGACATCCATCCGGCCCCGCCGCCGTCCCGGATGGAGGATTCTTCCGTAAGCCACTGAAAACAAAGAGGCGCAGTCCTGGACTGCCAGCTGGCACGGATCGTGGACTAGGAGTATGCCGGAGGCTTCAACCGAATGGACACGACGCTCACCGCCACTACGACCGAGACGATCCAGAGGGTCCCAGGGACCGCGGATCTCCCGGGGCGGGGGCGCTAGTCGATACGAACGAACAGACAGTCTCCTCTCCCTCCGGAGCCGGGGCGGGTCACACGCTCTCCGCCCGTCCCGGCCCTCTTTTTTCCCTTTTCAGTCCGTTTTCCTGGCGTATGGCGGGCACCCCACTATAATCAGCCTCGTGAGCGACGGCGACGAGTTGGAGCCGCGGGTCGTACCGCGGTCCGAGCACCCGATATCCCGCAGACAGATCAGCAGCAACGCCTTGAAGGTGATGTACCGGCTGCACAACGCGCGGTACAGGGCCTACCTGGTCGGGGGGAGCGTACGCGACCTCATGCTGGGGCGCGAGCCGAAGGACTTCGACGTGGGCACCGACGCCCGCCCCAACGACGTCCGCCGGCTGTTCAGCAACTCCCGCATCATCGGGCGGCGTTTCCGGCTGGTCCACGTCTTCTTCCATGACGGCGAGACCGTGGAGGTCTCGACGTTCCGGCGCAACCCGGAGCCGGAGGAGCAGACCTCGGCGCCCGGGGAGCTGCTGATCACCAGCGACAACACCTTCGGCACCCCGCGCGAGGACGCCTTCCGCCGGGACTTCACGATCAACGCCCTGTTCTACGACATCTCCAGCTATTCGGTGATCGACTACTGCGGCGGCATCGAGGACCTGGAGCGGCGGCTGATCCGGGCGATCGGCGATCCGGATGTGCGCTTCCAGGAGGACCCGGTGCGCATGCTGCGCGCCTGCGAGTTCGCCGGACGGCTCGGCTTCGGCATCGAGACGCGTACGCAGGAGGCCATTCACCGGCACCGCAAGGAGCTGGACAAGGCCTCGCCGGCGCGGGTCACCGAGGAGATCGCCCAACTCCTGCGTTGCGGGCGGGCCGGCGCCGCCATGCAGTGGATGCTGGAGCTCGGCCTCCTCGAGGTCCTGCTGCCCGAGGCCTACGCCATGCTGACGGCGGGGCGGCGGGGGTTGGGCGACTTCGGCCAGCTGCTGCCGGTCATCGACCGGATGGTGGCCGAAGGGCGGCAACTGACCGACGGCGCCCTGCTGGCGGCCATCCTCCTGCCCAAGATCCTGCTGCGCCGGGACGACATCGAAGCCGAGCAGAGGCGGCCGATGAGCCGCGCCGCCATCGGCACGATGATCGAGGAGGAGATCCAGCCCTTCCTCTCCCGGCTGACCGTCTCCAACCTGAAATCGACGCAGATCCTCCAGGCGCTCATCGGCTTCCAACGCCTGTGCGAGCCGAGCTGGACCCCCGGCGAGCGCGTCCGCTTCTCCCGCAAGTCGTTCTTCGACAACTCGTTGCTGCTCTTCGAGATGCTGGTGGAGGCGACCGGCGAGGGGGGCGAGGCCCTGGCCGAGTGGCAGTCCGCGGCGCGCCGGCGCTCCGCTCCGCCGTCCGCCGAAGGGGCCCGCCGCAGCCGTCCCCGGCGCCGCCGCCGGCGCCAGGGGCAGGCTTTGTGACATCTTTCACAACCTGACCGCTCTGGCGTAGGATAGGCGCGTCCCGTGCACCCGAGAGGAAAACCGACCCATGTCCTGGTTCACTGATCTCACCCGATCCGCCGTGGGCAAGAAGGCGGTGATGGCCGTCACCGGCATCATCCTGTTCGGCTTCGTGCTCATCCACATGATCGGCAACCTGAAGCTGTACGGCGGGAAGGACGCCGAGGGCGTCTACCACCTCGACAGCTACGGCGGCTGGCTGCGGGAGATGGGATCCCCCGCGGTCCCCCATAGCGGCCTGCTCTGGATCGCCCGGCTCGTCCTGCTGGCGTCCGTCGTGCTCCACATCTGGTCCTCGTGGGCGGTCACCCGGATGAGCCGCGACGCCCGGCCGCACGCCTACGCCAAGCGCAAGCCGGTGCGCATGACCTATGCCTCCCGCACCATGCGCTGGGGGGGCGTGATCATCCTGCTCTTCGTCATCTACCATCTGCTCCACTTCACGACCGGCAACGTCCATCCGGATTTCCGGGAAGGGGCGGTCTTCCACAACGTGGTGACCGGCTTCCAGAACCCACTGGTGTCGCTGTTCTACATCGTGGCCAACGTCGCCCTGGGCTTCCACCTCTACCATGGGCTGTGGAGCCTGTTCCAGTCGCTCGGCTGGAACCACCCGCGGTTCAACCACTGGCGGCGGGGCTTCGCCCACGCCTTCGCCTGGATCGTCACCCTCGGCAACATATCGTTCCCGCTGGCGGTGCTGGCCGGCATCGTCCGCCTCTAGGAGCCACCCGTCATGAAGCTCGAGAGCAAGGCCCCGACGGGGCCACTGGAGACCCGGTGGCAGGAGCACAAGGACCACCTGCGGCTGGTCAACCCCAACAACAAGCGGCGGTTCACGATCCTGGTGCTGGGCTCCGGCCTGGCCGGTGCCTCGGCCGCGGCGAGCCTGGCCGAGCTCGGCTACAACGTGAAGTGCTTCTGCTTCCAGGACAGCCCGCGCCGCGCCCACTCGATCGCCGCCCAGGGGGGGATCAACGCCGCCAAGAACTACCACAACGACGGCGACAGCGTCTTCAGGCTGTTCTACGACACGGTCAAGGGCGGTGACTTCCGGTCGCGCGAGAGCAACGTCCATCGTCTGGCCGAGCTGTCGGTCAGCATCATCGACCAGTGCGTGGCGCAGGGGGTCCCCTTCGCCCGCGAGTACGGCGGCCTGCTCGACAACCGTTCCTTCGGCGGCGCGCAGGTGGCCCGCACCTTCTATGCCCGCGGCCAGACCGGCCAGCAGCTCCTGCTCGGCGCCTACCAGGCCCTGAGCAAGGAGATCGCCTCCGGCCGGGTCAAGATGTACCCACGCACCGAGATGCTGGACCTGGTGGTCGACAACGGCCGCGCCCTCGGCATCGTCGCCCGCGACATGGTGACGGGGAAGATCGAGAGCCACGCCGGCCACGCCGTGGTCCTGGCGACCGGCGGCTACAGCAACGTCTACTACCTGTCGACCAACGCCAAGGGGTCGAACGTCACCGCCTCCTGGCGGGCGCACCGCCGCGGCGCGCTGTTCGCCAACCCCTGCTATACCCAGATCCACCCCACCTGCATCCCGGCCTCGGGCGACTACCAGTCGAAGCTCACCCTGATGAGCGAGTCGCTGCGCAACGACGGCCGCATCTGGGTGCCCAGGGACCCGAACGACCAGCGCTCGCCGGACCAGATCCCGGACGCCGACCGCGACTACTACCTGGAACGCAAGTACCCGAGCTTCGGCAACCTGGTGCCGCGCGACGTCGCCGCCCGCAACGCCAAGATCATGGTGGATGAGGGGCGCGGCGTGGGTCCGCAGAAGAACGGCGTCTACCTCGACTTCTCGGCGTCCATCCAGCGCCTGGGCAAGGCGGTCATCGCCGAGCGCTACGGCAACCTGTTCGAGATGTACGAGAAGATCACCGGCGAAGACCCCTACGTGGTGCCGATGCGGATCTATCCGGCTCCTCACTACACCATGGGCGGGCTGTGGGTGGACTACAACCTGATGAGCAACATCGAGGGGCTGTACGTCCTCGGCGAGGCGAACTTCTCGGACCACGGCGCCAACCGCCTGGGGGCGAGCGCGCTGATGCAGGGCCTCGCCGACGGCTACTTCGTCATCCCCTACACCATCGGCGACTACCTGGCACCGCACCTCGGGGAGCCGATCTCGACCGACGGCGCCGCCTTCCGGGCGACCGAGGCCGAGGTGCTCGACCGTATCAAGCGCCTGACTTCGGCCGCCGGTCGCCGCAGCCCCGACTCCTACCACCGCGAGCTCGGCCGGATCGTCTGGGACTACTGCGGCATCGCCAGGAACGCCGGCGGCCTGCGCAAGGCGCTGCAGATGATCCCGGCGCTACGCGAGGACTTCTGGGCCAACGTCCGCGTCATGGGCAAGGTGGACGACCTCAACCAGGACCTCGAGCGGGCGCTACGGGTGGCGGACTACTTCGAGCTCGCCGAGCTGATGTGCCTCGACGCCCTGGACCGCGACGAGTCGTGCGGCGGCCACCTGCGGGAGGAGCACCAGACCC
>DASPJI010000804.1:0-2334 GCA_035628695.1 Thermoanaerobaculia bacterium
TGGTGGGGGCCCGTGACCTGGTGCGGGAGGGCCGCAACGGCTGGACCGTGCCGGTGGAGGACGTGGACGCCCTCGCCGGGCGGATGCTCTGGTGCGCCCGGCATCCCGAGGAGGTCCGGGCCATGGGCCTCCAGTGCCGGCGCTCGGCCGAGACGGCGACCTGGCCCGCCTATCACCGGCGGCTCGCCGACCTGATCGTCCGACTGGTGGCGAAGCCGTGAAGATCCTCCACGTCGTCCCCACCTACGCGCCGGCCTGGCGGCACGGCGGCCCCATCCGGGCGGTCCATGGGCTCTGCAAGGCCCTGGCGGCCCGCGGCCACGAGGTGACCGTCTTCACCACCAACGTGGACACCGGCGGCGCCGTGCCCACCAGCCAGCCGGTCTCGCTGGATGGCGTCGAGGTCTGGTACTTCCCGGTCCGGCCGCCCCGCCGCCTCTACTACTCGCCGGACATGGGGAGAGCGCTGGCCGGGCGCGTCTCCGGCTTCGACCTGGTCCACCTGCACTCGGTCTTCCTCTGGCCCACGGCCGCCGCGGCCCGAGCCGCCAGCCGGGCAGGCGTTCCCTACCTGCTCGCCCCGCGGGGCATGCTGGTCCCCGACCTCCTGCGCCGGCGGGGCCGATTGCGCAAAGCCCTCTGGATCCGCCTGGTCGAGCGCCGCACCCTTGCCGGCGCCGCGGGTCTCCACGTCACCAGCGGTCTCGAAGCCGGAGAGGCGGCCCGTCTCGACCTGCCGCTCCCCCGGCCCTTCGTCATCCCGAACGGCGTCGACCCCGAGCCCTATCTAAAGGATGTCCCTCTCTCCGTTCCGGTCCGGGACGCCCTCGCCCGCGCGCCGTTCCTCCTCTTCCTGGGACGGCTGAGCTGGAAGAAGGGACTGGACCGCCTGATCCCAGCCCTCGCGCACGTCCCGAACACGACCCTGGTGCTGGCGGGCAACGACGACGAGGGCTACCGTCCCAAGCTCGAGCAACTGGCCCAATCCGCCGGCGTCGCCGGCCGCGTGCTCTTCACCGGCCTGGTGGACGGTGCCGACAAGGCGGCCCTGCTCCATCGCTGCGCGGCCCTGGTCCTCCCCTCCTACTCGGAGAACTTCGGCAACGCCGTCCTGGAGGCGATGGCCGCCGGCCGCCCGGTCGCGGTGACCCCGGAGGTCGGCCTCGCTCCCATCATCTCCTCTTCCGGAGCCGGCCTGGTCGTCGACGGCGACCCCGTCCACCTGGGCCCCGCCCTCCGCGACCTCCTCGCCGACCCCGCCGGCCTGGATGCCATGGGCCAGCGCGCCGCCCTGGAAGCCACCACCCGTTTCGGCTGGTCCGCCGTCGCCAAGTCCATGGAATCCGCCTATCAAGCCATCCTCACCCCACACCGGGAGGGGGGTCGTGGCCCGGTTCGACCGGCGCAGGCGACTGGACGCTGGGGAGGGGGGCCCGGGGGCCAGCACCCGAAGGAGCCGAGCACGGTCGAACCGGGCCACGACGAGGCGGGGAGGTCCCGCGCATGAACCTCGCCTTCGTGGTCGAGCGCCCGACCCAGTTCGAGGCGCCGTTCTATCGCTACGCCTCCCAGGACCCGGAGCACCACCTCCGGGTCCTCTTCACCGACCCGCGCCTGTCCGAGCCCCTCTTCGACCCGGAGCTCGACCGCACCGTCTCGTGGGGCTTCGACCTCCTGGCGGGCTACGACCACGCCGTCTGCCCGCCCTCCGGCCGCGCCGCCTGGCTCACCCGCGAGCTGCGGTCCCGCGACCTGGTGATCATCAACGGCTACACCCGTGCCCCGTACCTCCAGGCCACCGCCATCGCGCACCGCCTCGGCATCCCGACGGCGCTGCGCCTCGACTCGGTCCTCTGGAACGGAGCCCCGCCGCGCCCGCACCTCAAGAGGCTCCTTTTCGCCCTGGCCCTCAAGCCGGGCTATCGCCTCTTCCTGGGCACCGGCACGCTGACCCTGGACTATCTCCGCTTCTTCGGCGTCTCCGAGGAGCGGACCGGCCTCTTTCCCTACGCGATCGACGTCGACGCCTTCCGCGAGGGCTCCACCCTCTCGCCCGAAGAGCGGGCCGCCACCCGCCGGCGCCTCGGCCTCCCCGCGGACGCCCGGGTCCTCTTGAGCCTCGCCAAGCTCAACCCGCGGGAGTCCCCCTGGGACCTGCTCCGCGCCTTCACCCGGAACGATGGTCCCGACGTTGCCACCCGCTGGCTCGTCCTCGCCGGCGACGGCCCCGAGCGCCCCGCCCTCGAAGCCTTCGCCCAAAACCAGGGATCGACCCAGGGATCCGCCCGGGTCCTCTTCCCGGGCTACATCCCCTACCCCGAGCTGCCGGCCCTG
>DASPJI010000805.1:0-5874 GCA_035628695.1 Thermoanaerobaculia bacterium
TCCAGGACTTCGTCAAGCGTCTGTTCAAGAACGTGCCCGTGCTCGACACAGGCGCGCGCGGCTCCACCGTCACCTTTGTCGAGCGCGGCATCGGCGACGTGCTCCTCGCCTGGGAGAACGAGGCGCTGCTGTCGGTGCGCGAGCTCGGGGACAAGGGCGAGTTCCAGATCGTCATCCCGTCGCTCAGCATCCTGGCCGAGCCGCCGGTGACCGTGGTCGACAAGGTGGCCAACAAGCGCAGGACGGCGGCGCTGGCCAAGGCGTATCTCGAGTACCTGTACACCCCCCAGGGCCAGGAGATCGCCGCCCGCCACTACTACCGGCCGCGCAACGCCGAGGTGGCGGCCAAGTACGCCCAGCAGTTCCCGCAGGTGCAGCTCATCACCATCGATCAGGTCTTCGGCGGCTGGACGCAGGCGCAGAAGGCGCACTTCGCCGACGGCGGGATCTTGGACAAGATCTACGAGGGCCGGTAAATGGTCGAGACAGCGGATCAGAAGGTCCCCAAGAGGCGGAGCGCGGAGCTCCCCGCGCCCCTGCCGGTCTCCCTGCGGTCGGGTGGCCGCCAGGGCCGGCGCGGCGGCAGCGTCCTGCCCGGTTTCGGGCTGTCGCTGGGCTTCGCGGTGCTCTATCTCTCGCTGATCATCCTGATCCCGCTGTCCACGGTCTTCCTCAAGACCGCCACCCTCACCTGGGAGGCTTTCTGGCAGACCGTGACGTCGCCGCGGACGCTGGCGGCCTACCGGCTGAGCCTGTGGGCCTCCTTCGCCGCGGCGGCGGTCAACCTCGTCTTCGGCGTGCTCCTCGCCTGGGTGCTGGAGCGCTACCGGTTCCCCGGCAAGCGCCTGATCGACGCCATGGTGGACCTCCCCTTCGCCCTGCCCACGGCCGTCGCCGGCATCGCCCTGGCCACGGTCTACGCCCAGAACGGCTGGCTCGGTGAATGGCTGGTGCCGATGGGCATCAACGTCGCCTATACGCCGCTCGGCGTGGTGGTGGCCCTCACCTTCATCGGCCTCCCCTTCGTCGTGCGGACGGTCCAGCCGGTGCTGGCCGACCTCGACCCGGAGGTGGAGGAGGCGGCGGCCAGCCTCGGCGCCAGCCGCCTTCAGATCGTCCGCAAGGTCATCCTGCCCGAGCTCGTGCCGGCGGCGGTCACCGGCTTCGTCCTGGCCTTCGCCCGCGCCTTGGGCGAGTACGGCTCCGTGATCTTCATCGCCGGCAACATGCCGATGAAGTCCGAGATCACCCCGCTCCTCATCATGATCAAGCTCGAGCAGTTCGACTACGCCGGGGCCACGGCTGTCGCCATGGTCTTTCTGATGGCATCGTTCTCGCTGCTCCTCGTCATCAACTTCCTGGCCTGGCGCCGGAACCGCAACCTGCGCGCCGCTGAAACGGAGTAGACGTCATGGCCATGACAGCAGGCAATCGATTGGTCCGTGGAGGCGGCGGGCACGCCGAGAGGACCGGCGCGCTCACCGAGCCGCGGCTCGTCCGCTGGCTGCTGCTGGGGATCACCTTCGCCTTCCTCGGCTTCTTCCTCTTCGTGCCGCTGCTCCTGGTCTTCGTCAAGGCGCTGGAGAATGGCGTGGACGCCTACTGGGCGGCGGTGAACGAGCCCATCGCCCTGGCGGCCGTGCGTCGGACGCTGCTGACCGCCGTGATCGCGGTGCCGCTCAACCTGCTCTTCGGCCTCGCGGCGGCTTGGGCGATCGCCAAATTCCGTTTTCCCGGCAAGCAGCTCCTGATCACCCTGATCGACCTGCCGTTCTCCGTCTCGCCGGTGATCTCGGGCATGGTCTTCGTGCTGCTCTTCGGCGCCCAGGGCTACCTCGGCCACTGGCTCCAGGCGAACGAAGTCAAGATCATCTTCGCCGTGCCCGGCATCGTGCTGGCGACCATCTTCGTCACCTCGCCGCTGGTGGCGCGGGAGCTGATCCCGCTGATGCAGTCCCAGGGCAACGACGAGGAGGAGGCGGCGCTCACCTTGGGGGCGTCGGGATGGCAGATGTTCCGGCGGGTAAGCCTGCCGAAGATCCGCTGGGGCCTGCTCTACGGCGTGGTGCTCACCAACGCCCGGGCGATGGGCGAGTTCGGCGCCGTCTCGGTGGTCTCGGGACACATCCGGGGCGTCACCACGACGCTGCCGCTGCACGTCGAGATCCTCTACAACGAGTACCAGTTCTCGGCCGCCTTCGCCGCGGCCTCGCTGCTGACCTTGCTCGCCCTGATCACCCTCGGCATCAAGAGCGCCATCGAGTGGAGGACCGCGCGCTGACCGGAGCGGATACAATCCCCTCTTCGAATCCCGGAACGGAGTGCACGGTCACGGGGACGCAGGGGGGGATTGCGCATGAACAGGTCGTCGACGCCGGTCGAGAAATACTTCGAGAAGTTCCTCTGGAGCAGCCGCTATCTGATCATCGTGGCGGTGCTGGCGAGCCTCGCCGGAGCGGTCGCCATGCTGTACGTCGCCACGGTGGACGCGGTGGAGCTCATCTCGCATCTGCCCGACTACCATCGGGCCGCCGACCCGGACCAGCGGATGGCGCTGCGCTCGGGGGTCGTCACCCACATCGTGGAGATGGTGGACGGTTACCTGCTGGCGTCCATCATGCTGATCTTCTCCCTGGGGCTCTACGAGCTGTTCATCAGCGGCATCGACCCGGCGGTGGGCTCGGAGAACAAGTCCCGGGTGCTGGTGATCGAGAACCTGGACGACCTCAAGGACCGGCTGGCCAAGGTGGTGCTGCTGATCCTGATCGTCAAGTTCTTCGAACAGGTGCTCAGCCTCACCTTCGAGACCCCTCTCGAGCTCCTCTACCTGGCGGTGGGGATCGCCCTGGTGGCCGGAGCGCTCTTCCTGTCGCACGGCAAGAGCCACGGGAGCCACGAGAAGGCAGCGCGCGGGTAGGCGTACACTTCCCCCGCATGCGGCGGCCCGGTTTCCGCACCCTCCTCGTCGGCCTGAACGCCGGCCTCGTCCTGCTGGCGATCCTGGCGCTGGTCCTGACCGGCTCGGAGCTCCTGGAGCGCTTGGCGGACGAGCAGGCGCTGGCGCGGGTCGATCTCGCCGGCGTGGCGGCCCGCCAAGCGGTGGAGCGCTCCGCCGGGGACGTGCGCACCTCGGCCCGTCTCCTCGCCGAGCGCCCGACGGTGGACCGCCTCCTCCGCGAGCGGGACGCCGCGCAGCTCGCCGCCTTCCTGGAGCGCTTCCGGCGCACCAGCGGCCTGTCGGGCTGCGCCCTCCTGATCGATGGCCGGCCGCTCGTGGCCGCGGGGCCGCCGCTCCCCTGGGAAGCCCTGGCCGGCAGCCGCGGCCAGCCGGTCACCGTCGGCGGCGGCCTCGCCCTCGCCGCGGCGTCCCCCCTCCCCGCGCTTCCGGGCGCCGTGGCCGTGACGGCGGCGGCTCTCGACGAGGCGTTCGTCCGTCGCGCCGCCGGACAGGTCGGCCTGCCCGTGGACGTGATCGCCGCGCCGGAGGCCCTGGCGCGGACGGACGATCCGCGTTGGGTCCTGCGCAGCGACGCGGTGGAGACCGGACGGCCGGCCAGGGGCCGGCTGGAGGAGGCCGGCCTCTACCTGGCGGTCCGGCCCGTCCAGGTGGCCGGCGAGGTGGTGGCTCTGGTCGAGGCCTCCCTCTCCACGGCCGGGGTGCAGGCGTCGGTGGCCGCCCTGGAGCGCCAGCTGCTGCTCCTCTCCGCCGTGGTGGCCGGAGTGGCGATCCTCTCCGGCCTCGTGCTCGGCCGCCGTCTCGCGCGGCCGGTCCGTTCGCTCACCGTGGCCGCCTCGCGCATCGGCGGCGGCGACCTGTCGACGCCGGTGCCACGGGCTGCGGGGCCCGAGTTGGGCACCCTCGCCACGACCATGGAGGAGATGCGCCGGCACCTGCTGCGCCTCACCTCCGAGCTGCGCCGCCAGCAGGCCGAGGGGGAGGCGATCCTCACCGGCATCGTCGAGGGTGTCCTGAGCGTCGACCGCGACCGCCGGATCCGCTACCTCAACCCGCAGGCCGCGGCGATCCTGAAGATCGATCCGCAGGAGACGCTGGGCCGGTTCTGCGGCGACGTCCTGAACCCGGCCGGACCGGGCGGCGTGCGGCCCTGCCACGAGCACTGCCCGATCCTCCACGCCCGCTTCCGCGGCGGCACCAGCAGCGTCGAGCACCTGCAACTCGCGGACGGCACGCGGCGCTCCGTGGTGATCACCAGCGCGCCACCCACCGAGGACCGCCAGGTCCTGGTGCTGCGCGACGAGACCGACCTGGAGGCGGCGCGGCGGCTGCGCGACGCGGTGCTGGCCAACATCTCCCACGAGTTCAAGACGCCGCTCTCGGCGCAGCTCGCCTCCATCGAGCTCCTGCGCGAGCGCCTGGAGGAGACGGAGGACAAGGAGTCCGGCGCCCTGGTACAGTCGCTGGAACGGGGGAGCCTGCGCCTCACCCAGCTCATCGACAACCTCCTGGAGAGCGTCCGCATCGAGGCCGGCGAGGCGTCGGTCCGCCGCCGGCCCGTGGCCCTGGACGAGGTGGTGGAGGAGGCGGTCACCCTGACCGCGCCGCTCCTCGCCCAGCGCGGCCAGACCCCGGAGGTCGATCTGCCCTATCCCCTTCCCGAGGTGCGGGGGGACGCGCCGCGGCTGATCCAGGTCTTCGTCAACCTCCTCGCCAACGCCAACAAGTACGCGCCCGAGGGCTCGGTGATCCGGGTCGGCGGTGCGGTGGAGCAGGGGGCGGTGGCCCTGTGGGTGGAGGACGAGGGGCCGGGCCTGCCGAAGGGGGAGGAGGGGGGGCGGTCGCTCTTCGCCCGCTTCGTCCGCTCGGCCGGCGACGACGAGCCGGAGCAGAGCGGCATGGGGCTGGGGCTGTGGATCGTGCAATCGATCGTCGAGCGGCACGGCGGGACGGTCGACGCGGAGCCCCGCCCCGTGGGGACCCGGATGGTCGTGCGTCTGCCCCGGCAGATATCCAAGGAGGTGGCGTGAAGATCCTGGTGGCGGACGACGACCTGGAGCTGCGTGGGCTGATCGCCTATGCGCTACGGCAGGCCGGCTATCTGGTAGTGGAGGCCGGAGACGGCGCCGCGGCCCTGGAGCTCTTCGACCGTGAGGAGCCGGTCCTGGTGATCCTGGACGTCAACATGCCGCGCCTCTCGGGCCTCCAGGTCTGCCGCCGCCTGCGCGAGATCTCGAAGGCGCCGGTGATGATGCTCACCGTGCGCTCCGGCGAGGAGGACCAGGTCCAGGCGCTCGACCTGGGGGCCGACGACTACCTCACCAAACCCTTCAGCCCGCGCTCGCTGCTCGCCCGGGTACGGGCCCTGCTGCGCCGCGCCGGCGCGGAGAAGCCCGCACCCCTGGCCGCCGGCGACTTCTCGCTCGACGTGGAGACCCAGGCGGTGAGCGTCGCGGGCGCGGCGCCGGTCCGCCTCACCCGCCTGGAGTTCCGGCTCCTGCAGCTCCTCCTCGCCAACGCCGGCCACACCCTGCCGGCCGAGCGCCTCCTCTCCCACGTCTGGGGATCGCGGGGAGGCGGAGACCGCCAGCTCCTCAAGCAGCTCGTCCACCGTCTCCGCCAGAAGATCGAGGCCGACGCCGCAGAGCCCCGCTATCTGGTGACCGTGAGCGGCGTCGGCTATGCCTTGCGGCCAGCGGGGGACGGGGAGTAAGGCATCCGCCCGGCGGGCGGGCTCATCCCCGCGGACCGGCGCTTCATCCTTCCGGCCGAGCGTGATGCCCGGCCGGCGGGATGGTTCATCGGCCCGGCGGGCGGGCTCATCCCTGCGGACCGGCGCTTCATCCTGCCGGCCCGGCGTGATGCCCGGCGGCGGGACGGTTCATCGGTCCGGCGGGCGGGCTCATCCCTGCGGACCG
>DASPJI010000806.1:0-4870 GCA_035628695.1 Thermoanaerobaculia bacterium
CACCGCCGCGGCTCCTTCTTCATCGCCGGCACCGGCGAGCCCGACCCGGCCGGCCCCTGGCCCGAGCCGGCGGGGCGGCCCATCGAGCTGCCCGAGCCGATGGCGCCCAAGCCCTGGAACGTGCCGTCCGACTTCGACACGCCGATGATCGGCGAGAGCGAGGGGCTGAAGCTGCTCGAGAGCCTGGGGCGCGAGCTGGCCTCCGAGCTCCCCGGCGCCCGGCTGCTGCGCGCCGTCCTCGAGGACGGTTCGAGCGAAGGGGAGGTGATCAGCAGCCGCGGCCTGCGCGCCCGCCTGCGCCACCGGGTGGCGAGCCTGTACCTGGAGGCCGCCGGCCCCGCCCCCTCGGGACGGCCCGCCGCCACCGCCACCCTCTATCTCTATGCCCGGGAGGCGCGGCGCTTCCACCCCCCGGCCCTCGCCCGCCGCCTCGCCGACCGCCTGGCGGTGGCGGCCGCCGGCGCGCCGCCCCCCGGGCCGGACGCGGCCGAGTGCCTCCTCGCTCCCCCGGTGATGGCCCGCCTCCTCGCCGGCCTGCTGCCGCTGCTCGTCGGCCCTCAGTCCACCGCCTACCTCTCCGGCCGGCGGGACCGCCGGGGGAAGATCGGCAGCGACCTGCTGACGCTGCTCGACAACGGCCGGCTCCAGGGGGGCGCCTTCGAGTCGCCGGTGGACGGCGAAGGGGTGCCTTGCAGCGAGGTCGTGCTGGTCGAGGAGGGGAGCTATCGCCAGCCCCTGCTCGCCTGGTGGCAGGAGAGCGCCGCCCCCGGCACCCCGTCCGGCTGCAGCCGCCGGGCGAGCTGGCGCGACATCCCGGCACCGGGGCCGACCCACCTCTATTTGAAGCCGGACGCCCGCACGCCGGTGGCCGCCCTGCTCGGCGCGGTGGAACGCGGCTACTACCTGCTGGACGCCACCGGCGGCGCCCGCTTCGACTTCGGCGCCGACCGCTTCGCCCTGCCGGTCTGCGGCTTCGCCGTCGCCGGCGGCCGCGCCCAGGCGCCGGTGGCCGGCGCCTGGCTCTGCGGCGGCATCGGCACCCTCCTGCACGGCATCCGCGCGGTAGGGCGCGACCTCGCCTTCCACCCACTGGACGGCATGATCGGCACCCCCACCGTCCTGGTCACCGGTCTCGAGCTCCGCGGTTGACCTTCCGGGGGGCCATGGTACGATGCGCCCGCCGCCGTGACACGGAGGTCACCTCCGCGTCACATCCCGGCGGGGAGCAAGCCCATGAAACTCGATGCCTTGATCCGGTGGTTCCTGCCGAAGGAGGAGCGCTTCCACGAGCTGCTGGCGCGTGACACCGCCAACCTGCTCCGCGCCTCCCGTCTGTTCTCCGAGTTCGTCTACGCCACCGACATCGAGACGCGGCGGATCAAGGCGGCCGAGCTCAAGGACCGCGAGCACGAGGGGGACCGGATCACCCGGCAGGTGTTCGAGGCCCTCTACTCCAGCTTCCTGACGCCGCTCGACCGCGAGGACATCCGCTCGATCGCCACCGACCTGGACGACATCCTCGACTATCTGGAGGGGGTGGCCCAGCACCTGGTGCTCTTCGAGCTGTCCGACGCGCCGGAGGGGCTCAAGCAGTTCGCCGACATCCTGGTGGAGATGGCGGTGGAGATCGACCGCCTGACCCAGCTCATCTGGGACCTCGGCAACGGCCAGAAGATCCACGCGGCGATCGTCCGCATCTCGGACCTCGAGAACCGCGCCGACGCGGTCTACAACACGCTGATCACCGAGCTGTTCCGCGGCAAGGGGCGGGACCCGATCGAGATCCTCAAGTGGAAAGAGGTGTACGAGGGTCTCGAGAACGCCTGCGATCAGTGCAAGGACTTCACCCACATCATCGGCAACGTCGTCCTCAAGAACTCCTGAGACACCGCCCTTGACCACCGGCTTCGCGCTCCTCGTCTTCATCATCCTCGTCGCGCTGACGTTCGATTTCCTGAACGGCTTCCACGACGCCGCGAACTCCATCGCCACGGTCGTCACGACGCGGGTGCTGTCGCCCAGCCAGGCGGTCATCTGGGCGGCGTTCTTCAACTTCATCGCCGCCTTCGTCATGGGCACGCACGTGGCGAAGACCATCGGCAAGGGGATGATCGACCTGTCGGTGGTGACGCAGGAGGTGATCCTCGCCGGCCTGCTCGGGGCGATCGCCTGGAACCTGATCACCTGGTACTACGGCATCCCGGTCTCGTCGTCGCACGCGCTGATCGGCGGCTACGCCGGGGCGGCGGTGGCGAAGGCCGGGTTCACCGCGCTGCTGCTCGGCGGCTGGGTCAAGACGCTGATGTTCATCGTCCTGGCGCCGATGATCGGCATGCTGCTCGGCTTCTTCCTGATGATCGCGGTGATCTGGAGCGTGCGCCGCTGGCGCCCGGCCAAGGTGGACCGCCTGTTCCGCAAGCTGCAGCTCGTCTCGGCCGGCCTCTACAGCCTCGGCCACGGCGGCAACGACGCCCAGAAGACGATGGGGATCATCACCGGCCTGCTGGTCGCCTCGGGCTACCTCGCCGAGTTCGAGGTGCCGCTCTGGGTGGTGCTGATCAGCCACGCGGCCATCGCCCTGGGCACCATGTTCGGCGGCTGGCGGATCGTGCGCACGATGGGGAGCCGCATCACCAAGCTCCAGCCGGTGGGCGGCTTCTGCGCCGAGACCGCCGGTGCCATCACCCTGGTGGGGGCGACGCTGGGGGGCATCCCGGTGTCGACGACGCACACCATCACCGGCGCCATCGTCGGCGTCGGCGCCACCCGGCGCATCTCGGCGGTCAAGTGGGACGTCGCCGGCCGCATCGTCTGGGCCTGGGTCCTCACCATCCCCATCGCCGCCGCCATCTCCGCCGTCAGCTACTATCTGATCGCGCCGCTGATCTGACCCCTACCGTTTCCGGCGGGCCTTCTCCGGAATGAAGTCCACCTCGCCGGTGGTGATCTTGCCGCTCACCGGGTCGTAGAGGGCGACGACCAGGTGCTGCAGGGCGTCGCGCAGGCGCAGGCTGGTCTGGTAGGTGAGGGAGGAGCCGGCCGCCGGCGGCTTGTCGCCGGCGAGGCTCAGGGGGATCACCGGGATGGCCGACCGGCCGCCGCGCTCGTCCACGGAGGCGATCCGCAGCTCGAGCTGCGCGGCGAACTTGCCCTCCGCCGGCAAGGGGGTGAAGGCGTCCGCCGGGATCGAGACGGTGACCGGCACCTCCACCTGCCCCCGCCCGGCGCGCTTCGGCGTCCCGACCTGGACCGGCATGGTGGCGAAGCCCGGGGCGCTGCCAAAGAGCATCGCGCTCTCCACCATCATCGTGACCTCGGCCCGCCGCGAGACGTCGAAGAAGCTGTCCCGCGAGCGCACCGCGAGCCCCCTGAGATCGTCTCGCCGCACCTCCACCTTGACGGCGTGGGGCTGGTCGTTGCGCTGCCAGGTCGGGGTGAAGCCCAGCCAATAGTAGGAGCGGGTGTCCGCCGCGGCCTGCTCCAGCGCCGCGGCGCGCAGCCCGTTGACCAGCGGCCGGCCGCCGGTCCGCGCGGCGACCAGCTCCAGGGAGTCCTCGATCTCCTGCTCGCGCACGTTGGAGGTCCCCAGGGAGGGCCCGCCGGACTCCGTGGCGTCCGCCGACACCGCCTCGACGCCCGGCACGTCCACCGGATAGATGGTGTAGCCCAGGAGGTTGGCGGTGCGGATCAGCGGCCGGAGCAGCGCCTCCCCCTCGGGGGCCTCGCGGGTGAGGATGGTGCGCTCGAAGCTGTTCACCACGTAGTCCACCGGGCGCAGGGGCCAGCCGCCGGAGAGCAGGAGCATGACCTTCCGGCCCGGCGGCGCCGCGAACCCGCGCAGCGCGCTGGCGGCGGCCCCCGAGACGTCCGCCACCTGGCGGGCGAGCTCCTGGGCATAGTTGCGCTCCTCGAAGGAGAGGATGCCCGAGGTCGCCGCCCGCGGCATGCCCGCCCCCGGGACCGACCCCGCCGAGAAGCGGCGCGAGCTCTCGAAGGTGCGCAGGTCGGTGAGCCGGTCGATGCCGCGGGCGGGACGGGCGATCGCCTCCTGGAGCGCCCGGTTGATCTCGCGCGAGGAATTCGACCAGGTGGTCAGCATCTTCAGCTCGCCGCCGTCATAGGCGACGACGGCCATCCGGTCCTCCGGCCCGAGCCGCCCGAGGTCGTCCTGCAGGGCGCGCAGCACCTCGTTGCGGCGCGGCGCGAGGGAGAAGTAGTCGTCGATGAAGAGCAGGTAGCTGGTCCCGACCGGGCTCCCGGGGGCGAGGCTCGCCAGGCCGGGCACCACCGGCGTCCGCCCCTCGTTTCCCGCAGCTCCAGGAGCTTCCGGGGTGACCGCCTGCCCGCCGCGCACCTCGGTGAAGTACTCGATGGGGACCTCCTTGCCGTCCACCAGCAGCCGGAAATCGCCGGGCTGGAGGCCCGGCACCCGATTGCCCTGACGGTCGGTGACCACCGCCTCGACGTTGACCACCCGGACGTCGATCTCCTCGCCGAAGGGGGGCTGAGGGGCCTGGGCGGGCTGGGGGCTCTGGGCGGCGGCGGGAAGCCCGGCGAGCAGGGCGAATCCGAGGGTTAGGGCAAAGCGGCGCATGGCGATCTCTCCTGGGAGCGCGAAGGGCAGGCTCTCCCGAGAGTGTAAGACCAGGCAGCCGCCTCTGGAATTCCTCCTCCTACAGCTCCCGCACCGCGGCGCCGTGGATCTCCAGCGTGCGCGGGTCCTGGAGGAAGGCGACGATCCGCAGGTTCGGCCTCTTCCAGCGCTTGTCGAGGCCGAGGACCAGCTCACCCGAGCCCTTCGAGCCGGCGGCGCCCGGCAGGGTGAAGGCCCTGTCGAGCCGCCGCACCACGTGATCGTTGCGCAGCGTCT
>DASPJI010000807.1:0-4778 GCA_035628695.1 Thermoanaerobaculia bacterium
TGCCTCCCCCCAGCAGCGAGAGGAACAGCGACTCGGCGAGGACCGACAGCACCACCGGGCCGCCGCCGAAGCCCAGGGCGCGCAGCGTCGCGATCTCCCGGGTGCGCGAGGAGACCGCGGTGTACATGGTGTTGAGCGCTCCGAACACAGCACCCACCCCCATCAGGAGGGCGATGATCGTCCCCAGGCCGGTGATGATGCTGTAGAGGATCCGCGACTGGTCGGCGTAGTACTCGGTCTCGCGGATCACCTTGACGTCGAGGCGCGGATCGGTGGTCAGGGTGTCCTTGAAGCGGTCGAAGGACGCGGGCGAGTCGAGCTTGGCATAGACCGCCTGGAAGGTGCTGCCGCGCCGGTAGGCCGGCTGCAGCACTCCGGCGTCGCACCAGATCTCCGACTCGGCGAGGCCGCCGCCGGCTTCGAAGATGCCCACCACCTGCCACTCGCTCTCCCCCCAGCGGTGCCGCGCGCCGACTTCGAGGCCGGCGAACTCCGCCGCCGCCGCCCGGCCGGCGATGATCTCGTTGCTGCCCGGCCGGAAGGTGCGCCCCTCGACGATCTCGACCTCGTCGCGCACGTCGAAGGCGGCGGACTGGACCCCGCGCAGGGGGACGTTGGCGTCGGTGCCGGTGGTGCGCTTGGGGAGGTCGACGATGACGAACAGCTCGGCCGAGGCCATGGGCCCGCCGGCGGAGCGCGCCACGCCCGGAGCGTCGGCGATCAGCCGCGTCGTCTCCCGCTCCAGGCCGCTCATCATCTCGCTGTCGCTGCCGCTGCGCAGGACGAGGGCGGTGTCCTCGGAGCCGGAGGCGGTCACGGTCTGGCGGAACCCCTCGGCGATCGAGAGCACCGCCACGAACACGGCGACCACGCCGGCCACGCCGAACACCGCCGCGGCCGAGGCACCGAGGCGCTGGCCGATGGTGCGCAGGTTGAGCCCGGTAACCGCCATCACTTGCGAGAGCCAGTTCATATCGTCATACCCTCCGCAGCGCTTCGACGATGCGCAGGCGCATGGCCTGGATCGCCGGGAAGAGGCCGGTGGCGAGGCCCAGGATCAGGGCGAGGGCGATGCCCAGCGCGATGTCCCGGCCGGGGAAGAAGAAGACCGGCAGCGCGCCCTTGGTCGGGTCCCCCTGCTGGATGATCAGCCAGGCCAGGCCGAGGCCGGCGAGGCCGCCGAGCAGCGCGATCAGGCAGGACTCGGCCAGCACCATCGCCAGCACCTGGCGGTGGGTGAAGCCGAGGGTCTTGAGCACCGCCAGCTCGCTGGTCCGCTCGCGCACCGACTGGGCCATGGTGTTGCCCGCCACCAGCAGGATGGTGAAGAAGACCGCCGACAGCACCGCGGTGATGATCTGGCCGATGTCCCCCACCTGGTTGGCGAACGACTGGGCGAAGGCCTTCTCGGTCTGCGTCTTGGTCTCCGCCGGCGAGTTGGCGAACAGGGCGTCGACCCGCTCGCCGATCTCCTGCGCCCGGGCCGGGTCGGCGATGCGGATGATGTACCAGCCGACGAAGCCGATGTCCCCCCTCGTCGCCTCCTTGAGGTAGTCATAGTGGAAAAAGAAGTTGGAGGTGTCGGTCCCCTTCTCCTTCCCCTCGTAGATGCCGGCGAGGTTGAACTCCCAGGTGCGCGAGCCGTCCTTGCGCGGATAGATCTGCCCCTGGATGGGGATCTTGTCCCCCACCTTCCAGCCGAAGCGCTCGGCGGTCACCCGGCCGACGATGGCGCCGGTGCGGTCCGCCATCCAGGCCTGCTTCTGCTCCTCGGGCAGCACGAGCTCGGGGTAGAGGGCGAGGTAGCTCTCCCCGTCCACCGCCATCTGGCCGAAGAAGTTCTTCGGGTCCTGGTAGATGCCGCCGAACCAGTTGGCGTGGCTCACCGCCTCCACCCCCTCGATGGCCGCGATGCGGTCCTTGTAGGAGATGGGGATGGGCTGGATGATGGAGACCTTGTGGACCACCAGCAGGCGGTCCACGCCGACCACGTCCACCCCCATGCTGAAGGCCATGCGGATGGCCGCCAGGTAGCCGAACAGCAGGAAGGCGACCAGGATCGACAGCAGGGTGAAGAGGGTGCGGACCTTCTTCCTCTTCAGGTTGCTCCAGAGGAGGGGGAGGTACTTCATGCCGCCGTCTCCAGGGTGAGGCTCCCCTTGTCGAGGTGGAGGGTGCGGCGGGCCCGCGCCGCGGCGTGCGGGTCGTGGGTGACCATGATGATGGTTTTGCCGTGCTCGGTGTTGAGCGCCTGGAGCAGGTCGAGGATCTCGTCCCCGGACTTGCGGTCGAGGTCGCCCGTCGGCTCGTCGCAGAGGAGGAGCGTCGGGTCGGTGACGATGGCGCGGGCGATGCCCACGCGCTGCTCCTGGCCTCCCGAGAGCTGCCGCGGGTAGTGCCGGGCGCGGTCGGCGAGCCCGACCACCGACAGGGCGGTGGCCACGTGCTTCATCCGCTGCGCCTTGGAAAGGTGGGTGAGGAGCAGCGGCAGCTCGACGTTGCGTTCGGCGGTCAGCACCGGCAGCAGGTTGTAGAACTGGAAGACGAAGCCGATGTGGCGCGCCCGCCACTTGGCGAGCTGGCCGTCGGACAGTCGGTCGATGGGCTCCCCCGCCACCTGCACCGACCCGGAGGTCGGCCGGTCGAGGCCGCCGATGAGGTTGAGCAGGGTCGACTTGCCCGAGCCAGAGGGACCCATCAGGGCCAGGAAGTCCCCCTGCGGCACCTCCAGCGTGAGCCCCCTGAGGATCTCCAGCCGCTCGTCCCCCCGCTGATAGATCTTGTTGACGTCGTTGACGCGGACCAGCATGCCGTTATCGGCCACGGTTGACCTCGCTCGGAAAGGGTTCAGGGAGGAGAGGCCGGCCCACGCCGTCCCCCTCCTCCATTCTGAGTGTCGATTCTGTTCCGCCTATTTCGCGGCGTCTTCGATGATTCTGACGGGATCGCCGTCCTTCAGTTCCGCGGGACTCTCGACGACCACCCGCTCGCCGCCGGTCAGGCCCGAGATCACGGTCACGTCGTCCCCGGAGCCGACGCCGGTCCGGGTCTGGACCGCCCGCCGCTCCACCTTCTCGTCCTTGACCACGAAGACGATGGAGCGGTCGCCGTCCTTGCGCACCGCCGCCTTGGGGACCACGACTTGGCGCGCGGCCGGCTGCCCGGGCTCCTCCTCCCCCAGGAAGGCCACCTTGACCCCCATGTCGGGCAGGATCCGGGGGTCCAGCTCCTGGAAGGCGAGGCGCACCCGCACCGTCGCCTTCTGGCGGTCGGCGGCGGGGACGATGGTGATCACCCGCGACGGGATCGACCAGTCCGGATAGGCGTCGAGCACCGCCCGCGCCTCCTGCTCCGGCCGCACGCGCTTGATGTAGCTCTCGTTGACGTCGACCTCGATCTCCAGCGAGCTCATGTCGACCAGGGTACAGATGCCGGTGCGGGTGAAGCCGCCGCCGGCCGACACCGGCGAGATCATCTCCCCCGGCTGCGCGTCCTTGGAGATGGCGACGCCCGAGAAGGGGGCACGGATGACGGTGTCGTCCAGCCCCTGGCGCTGCACCGCCACCTGCCGGTCGGCGACCTCGACGTCCTGGCGGCCGAGCTCGAGCCGCGCCTTGAGCGAGTCGACCTCGGCGTCGGCGGTGTCGAGCTGGGACTGAGTGGTCACCCCCTCGGCGAGCAGGCGGCGCATGCGGCGCTGGTTGACCTCGGCCTCGCGCAGCCGCACGGCGGTCTCGGCGAGGGCGCGGCGGCTGGACGCCGCCTGGGCCTCGGTCAGGGCGAGCTGCTTGCGCAGCGTCGAGTCGTCGAGGCGGGCGAGGACCTGCCCCTCGCGCACCGCCATGCCCTCCTCGACCAGGATCTCGGTCACCTTGCCCGTCACCTTGGAGGAGACGGTGGCCTGCCGCCGGGCCACCACGTAGCCCGAGGCGTTGAGCACCTCGCCGGCGCCGCCGGCCGCGCCGCCGCCCCCCACCTCGCGCGCCGTCACGGCGCGGACGGAGATCGCCCCGGACCGGGCGAACCACCACCAGCCGGCCACGATGAATCCGATGAGAAGGATGCCGAGGAGGATCCAGCCCCCCCGCCGCGATCCCCCCGCCGCCGGACTGTCACGATCGATCCGCAGCCCGTCGAGGGCGCTCTTTTCCGTAGCCATGTCGGGTATTACCTCGGGAGCCGCGCGCGCCCCCCCGGCGCTCGGCGGCCTTCAGTGACTCCTTACGTCTCGGTGCGGCAAAAAGTTTCGCGAGGCGTAGGGAGATTCTATCCGATCCGGAGGGCCTCTCAGGGCTCGAAGATGGCGCAGGCGGTGTCGTTCTCCCAGACCTCGACGCGGGAGATGCGGACGCGGTCCGGCTCGGGCAGGCGGCGGGCCACCTCCTCGAAGACGTACTCCGAGAAGAGCTCGGCGGTGGTGTTGCGCTCGTCGAAGGGGGGGATGTCGTTGATCACCCGGTGGTCGAAGGGGCCGAGGACCTCCTGCATGATCGCCTTGAGGTCGGCGAAGTCGAGGACCATGCCCAGGGGGTCCAGGCGCTCGGCCCGCAGGTGGACCCGCACGCGATAGTTGTGCCCGTGGAGGTTCTGGCAGCCGCGGGTGTGGCCACGGATGGCATGGGCGGCGGAGAAGGTGAAGTCCTTGAAGATGGTGTGCATGGCCGGTCCTCATCCTGTCCCCCCAGGGCTGAGGGAGTCAAGAGCGGAGCGAGTCGAGAGGGGCGGAAAGGTCCGGCGGCCGGGCGGAACCGGTCAGGTCGCCTGGAGGAAGGCGACGG
>DASPJI010000808.1:0-6411 GCA_035628695.1 Thermoanaerobaculia bacterium
GGTGCAGAACGCCCTTACCCTGCTAAAAGTCGGCTCGATCCTCGCCTTCGGCGCGCTGGGCCTGCTGGTGCCGGCGCGGGCGGAGGCCCGCCTCTTCGAGAGCGCGACCGGGGTTGCCGGTGGGATCGGCGGCGGTCTGCTGACGGCGTTCGGAGTCGCCATGATCGCCGCGCTGTGGACCTATGACGGCTGGTACGGCCTGACCTGCTCGGCGGGAGAGGTGCGGGACCCGGCGCGCAGCCTGCCGCGGGGGCTGATCCTCGGGACGGTGGCGGTGACCGCCCTCTATCTGCTGCTCAACCTGGCCTATGTGCGGGCGCTGCCGATGGAGGCCATGGCGGCGGCGCCGCGCATCGGCGAGGCGGCGGCCGCGGCGCTGTTCGGACCGGGGGCGGCGCGGCTGGTGTCGCTGGCGGTGCTGGTCTCCACTTTCGGCTGCCTCTCGGCGACCATCCTCTACAGCTCGCGGATCTACCTGCCCATGGCCCAGGACGGCCTCTTCTTCCGGCGCCTGGGGGAGGTCCACCCGCGGTTCCGGACGCCGGTCCCCAGCCTCTGGGCGCAGACGGCCTGGTCGCTGGTGCTGGTCTTCTCGGGGACCTACCAGCAGCTCTACACCTACGTGATCTTCGCCAGCATCCTCTTCCACGCCGGCACGGCCGCGGCGGTCTTCGTCCTGCGCCGCCGCCGGCCGGACCTGCCGCGCCCGTACCGTGTCTGGGGCTATCCCTGGGTGCCGGCGCTCTTCATCCTGGCCTGCCTGCTGCTCATCGGCAACACCCTGGCCGAGAGCCCGGTCGAGTCCCTCGCCGGCCTGGGGCTCGTCGCCCTCGGCCTGCCGGCGTACGGGTGGATGTGGCGGGGAGGAAAGACCCTGCAACCTGAGGCCGCGCCATCCGTATCTCCGGGGAGAGAGGTGTGACGCGGTCGGACCCAGGGGCCCGCGATAGCGGTTCCCTGTCGTTTGTTTTTGTGGCACATCCCGCCCGGACGCTCCGTGCCGGACGGTGGATTGAACGAATCGGGAGGAACTCAGTGAAACGCACTCTCTTGGCAGTCGCCCTGCTGCCGCTCCTGCTGGCGGCCCCTGTGCTCGCCGCGGAAAAGCCGGCGAAGGACCAGAAGGCCGGTGCCGGCAAGGACTCGAAGAAGAGCGAGAAGAAGGAGCTGTGGAGCTCCGGGACGTTCGGCGGCCTGCGGCTGCGCGAGATCGGCCCCGCCCTCACCTCCGGCCGGATCGGCGACATCGCGGTCGATCCCGAGGACAAGAACACCTGGTACATTGCGGTCGCCTCGGGCGGCCTCTGGAAAACCACCAACGCCGGCGTCACCTTCAAGCCGATCTTCGACTCCCAGGCCTCCTACTCCATCGGCTGCGTCACCGTCGACCCCAACGACCCTCTGACCGTCTGGGTGGGCAGCGGCGAGAACAACAGCCAGCGTAGCGTCGGCTACGGCGACGGGGTCTACAAGTCCACCGACGGCGGCCAGAGCTGGACCAACGTCGGGCTCAAGAATTCCGAGCACATCGGCAAGATCCTGGTCGACCCCCGGAATTCGGACGTCGTCTACGTGGCCGCCCAGGGCCCGCTCTGGAACCCCGGCGGCGACCGCGGCCTCTACAAGACGACCGACGGCGGCAAGACCTGGAAGCCCGTGCTCACCATCAGCGAGAACACCGGCGTCTCGGACATCGCCTTCGATCCCCGCGACCCCGACGTCCTCTATGCCACCGCCTACCAGCGGCGCCGGCACGTCTGGACGCTGATCAACGGCGGCCCCGAGTCGGCGATCCACAAGACCCGGGACGGCGGCGTCACCTGGGAGAAGCTGACCAAGGGGCTCCCCAAGGTGGACATGGGCCGCATCGGCCTCGCCGTCTCGCCGGTGGACCCGGACGTGGTCTACGCCATCGTCGAGTCGGTGGGCACCGCCGGCGGCTTCTTCCGTTCCCAGGACGGCGGCGGCAACTGGAGCAAGATGAGCGGCTATGTCTCCGGCAGCCCGCAGTACTACCAGGAGCTCTTCGCCGATCCCGAGGACGTGGACCGCGTCTACTCGATGGACGTCTTCATGAAGGTGACCGACGACGGCGGCAAGACCTTCCGCAACGCCGGGGAGCGCAACAAGCACGTGGACAACCACGCGCTCTGGATCGACCCCGACGACGTCGACCACCTGCTGGTGGGGAGCGACGGCGGCCTCTACGAGAGCTTCGACCGCGGCGAGACCTGGCGCTTCTTCCCCAACCTGCCGGTCACCCAGTTCTATCGCGTCAGCGCCGACACCACGACCCCCTTCTACCACGTGTACGGCGGCACCCAGGACAACTTCAGCCTCGGCGCCCCGGCCCGCACCCTGTCGCGCAGCGGCATTACCAACTACGACTGGTACATCACCCAGGGCGGTGACGGTTTCGAGACCCAGGTCGACCCCAAGGACCCCAACATCGTCTATGCCCAGGCGCAGCACGCCGGCATCGTCCGCTTCGACAAGAAGAACGGTGAGACGGTGGACATCCGGCCTCAGACCGGCAAGGGGGAGCCGGGCCTGCGCTTCAACTGGGACTCGCCGCTGCTCATCAGCCCGCACTCCCACACCCGGCTCTACCTGGCCGCCAACCGCGTCTTCCGGAGTGACGACCGCGGCAACTCCTGGCGCGCCATCAGCCCGGACCTCACCCGCCAGCTCGACCGCAACAAGCTCGAGGTCATGGGCAAGGTGTGGAGCGTCGACACCGTGGCCAAGAACGCCTCCACCTCTTTCTACGGCAACATCGTCTCGCTGACCGAGTCGCCGCGGGTGGAGAACCTGATCTACATCGGCACCGACGACGGCCTGGTCCAGGTCTCCGCTGACGCGGGCCAGACCTGGCGCAAGATCGAGCGCTTCCCCGGCGTGCCTGACGAGACCTATGTCTCCCGTCTCGAGGCCTCGCTCCACGACGCCGACACGGTCTATGCCGCCTTCAACAATCACAAGAACGGCGACTTCAAGCCCTATCTCCTCAAGAGCACCGACCGCGGAGCCACCTGGAGGTCCATCGCCGGCGACCTGCCGGAGCGTGGCTCGGTGTGGGCCCTGGTCGAGGATCACGTCAACCCGGACCTGCTCTTCGCGGGCACCGAGTTCGGCGCCTACTTCACCACCGACGGCGGCCGCAAGTGGCTCCGGCTGACCGGCGGCCTCCCCACCATCGCCGTCCGCGACCTGGAGATCCAGCGCCGCGAGGACGACCTGATCGTCGGCACCTTCGGCCGCGGCATCTGGATCCTCGACGACTACACGCCGCTGCGCACCGCCAACGCCCAGTCGGTAGAGAAGGAGGCTACCCTCCTCCCGGTCAAGAAGACCTGGATGTACATCGAGAACACCCCCCTGGGCTTGGCCGGCAAGGCCTTCCAGGGAGAGTCGTTCTATGTGGCGTCCAACCCGCCCGTAGGCGCGGTGCTCACCTACTACCTCAAGGACGAGATCAAGACCCGTAAGGCGACGCGCCAGGAGCTGGAGCGCAGCCGCGAGGGGGAGGGGCAGGTGCTCTCGTACCCGAGCTGGGAGGACCTGCGGGCCGAGGACCGGGAGAAGGAGCCGGCCATCCTGCTCACCGTCAAGGACGAGGACGGCAACGTGGTCCGGCGTCTCACCGGGCCGGTCAGCGCCGGCTTCCACCGGCTCACCTGGGACCTGCGCTATCCGGCGGCCACCCCGGTCCGGCTCACGCCGCCCGCGGAGAGCCTCTTCTCCCAGCCGGACGTAGGCCCCCTGGTGGCGCCCGGCCGCTACACCGTCACCATGGCGAAGGAGGTGGACGGCGTCGTCACTCCGCTGGGCGAGCCCCAGACCTTCGAGGCCACGCCGCTGGGGATGGCCACGCTGCCGGTGGCGGACCGGCCCGCCCTCCAGGCCTTCCAGCAGAAGACCGCGCGCCTCCAGCGGGCCGTCGAAGGGGCGAAGCGGCTCCTGACCGACACCCAGGAGCGCATCGATCACCTGCAGCAGGCGGTGCTGGAGACTCCCGGGGCCGATCCGAAGCTGGCCGAGCAGGCGCTGGCCCTGGAGCGGCGGCTGGAGGACCTGAACGTCGCGCTCACCGGCGACGACACCATCGGCCGCCGCAACGAGCCGACGCCGGCCTCGATCAGCGAGCGGGTCGACAACATCGTGAGCGGCTGGTACACCACCGCGGCGCCCACCGGCACCCACCAGGAGGCCTACGCGGTGGCCGCGGCGGAGTTCGCTCCCGTGCTGGCGGGCCTCCGTCAGCTGGTGGAGCAGGACCTGCGCCAGCTCGAAACCCAGCTCGAGGCCGCCGGCGCCCCGTGGACGCCGGGCCGGGTCCCGAACTGGCAGCCCGAGTAGGGCGCGCCGCATCCGCCACACCCCGGGCGGGGGCCTCCCCCGTCCGGGGTTTTTCTATTCAGGGGTGGAAGACTTCGAAGCAGGCGCGGCAGCGGGCCTCGTAGGCTTCGCCGTCCCCGACCTGGAGTTGCTCGGTGCCGCCGGCCACGCGCTGGCTGTAGTGGGCGGGCGCGCCGCAGCGCATGCAGACCGCGTGCATCTTGTCGACGTACTCGGCGATGGCGAGGATCTGCGCCATCGGCCCGAACGGCCGCCGCAGGTAGTCGAGGTCGAGGCCGGCGACGATCACCCGGATGCCGGAATCGGCCAGCTCGCCGACCAGCTCGATCAGGCCGGTGTCGAAGAACTGGGCCTCATCGATCCCCACCACCTGGACGCCCGGCTGGAGCTTGCGCCGCAGCTCCTCGATGCAGCCGACGGTGACCGCCTCCAGCTCCCGCTTGTCGCGGGTGACCAGCCGCTCCGGGTGGTGCCGGGTGTCGGCCTCGGGCTTGAACACCTGGACCTTCTGGCGGGCGATGGCCGCCCGGCGCAGGCGCCGCACCAGCTCCTCGCTCTTGCCCGAGAACATGCCGCCGGTGATGGCCTCGATGTGGCCGGCGGAGCGATCGATCCAGCCCTGTTGTACGTTCACGTCCGAAGAAATCTACCGTAACCGGGCGCTCACGCCAAGGTCTGCTAGCATCTGCCTGTGATGAATCCGAACCGTAGCCACCGCCGGATCTTCTCCTACGACGAGGCGCTGGCGACGTTCCCCCTGATCCGGGACCTCACCGCGGCGGCGGTCCGCCAGGTCG
The DNA here is from genome assembly GCA_035628695.1 of Thermoanaerobaculia bacterium. Lineage (GTDB taxonomy): Bacteria > Acidobacteriota > Thermoanaerobaculia > Multivoradales > UBA5704 > DASPJI01. Next base: position 5,157 of record DASPJI010000808.1, read on the forward strand.
AGGCGCTGGTCAACCGGGTCGGCAGCCGCGACGAGATGGACACCCGCCGCGAGGAGCTGGAAGACGCCTGCGAGCAGATCGTCCGCGCCTGGGCCGAGGAGGTGGGGGCCGTCGGCTGCGAGGTCAAGGGGCTCTGGCTGGTGGACTGGGACAGCGGCGACGGCTACTACTGCTGGAAGTTCCCCGAGGAGTCGATCTCCTACTTCCACACCTACGAAGAAGGCTTCGCCGGCCGCATCCCCATCAATTAGATAGAGAAAAGGGTGGAAGGCCGGGCTAGCTCCGGCTGGCCTCGGCGAACAGCCGCTCGAGCCGGTCCAGGGTGAGCCCGGCCAGGCGCTCCGTCACGGCGTCGGCCATGCCGAGCTGGGCGGTGGGGTAGGTGTGGGCGATACCCAGGGTGACGAGCCCCACCTCGGCGGCGGCTTCGAGGCCCGCCGGGCTGTCCTCGATGGCCAGCACCTCGTGCGGATGGATGAGCCGCTCCGGCAGCGGCGGCAGGCCGTTCAAGGCCTCCAGCGCCCGCCGGTAGCCTTCGGGGTCCGGCTTGCCCTCGGCCACGTCCTCGGCGGTGACGAGCACCTTGAAGCGGTCGCGCAGGCCGATCTGCCGCAGGGCCCCCTCCACCTCCTCGCGCAGCGCGCCGCTCACCACGCCGAGCATCCGACCGCCGTCCGCCGCCGCCCGCACGAGCTCGACGGCGCCGGGGAAGATGGGGTATCCCCGCTCGCGGATGCGCTCCTGGTAGTAGCTCGCCTTGCGGGCGATGAGGCGCATCAGGCGCGGCACCGTCAGCGTCTCGCCGGCGGCGTCGAGGACCGCCGCGAAGCAGCCGCGGTCGTCCATGCCCAGGTAGCGCTCGTAGTAGTCCTCGGTGCTGAGCGCGACGCCCGCCTCGCCCAGGACCTTCTGGAACATCTCCAGGTGGATGGGCTCGTCGTCGACGATGATGCCGTTGAAGTCGAAGAGGATGGCGCGGAGCACGGGGAGATCATATCAACCCCGGGAGCCCTCCCGGGAGAGAAAAGGGAACAAAAGGGCCGTTCAGGCCGTTGGAGAGCTGGGAGAGGCGCGCTCCGCGCGGCTTCTTGCACTACTATCTTGTACGAGATCTAGACCCTCTGCCTTGGAGGGAGGAGCACCGATGGAGAATATCGAGCAGGTTCAGCCCACTGCGACTCCGGCTCAGCCGGCCGAGGAGGAGACTCCCGTCACGCTGACGCCCAAGGCGGTGGAGATGGTCAGGATCACCCGC
>DASPJI010000809.1:0-5371 GCA_035628695.1 Thermoanaerobaculia bacterium
CGGAGCTGACCGCCGGCAAGTTCCTCCCCGACCCGTGGAGCGCCACGCCCGGCGCCCGGCTCTACCGCACGGGCGACCGCGCCCGCTACCGTCCGGACGGCAACCTGGAGTTCCTGGGGCGGCGGGATCATCAGGTCAAGATCCGCGGCTTCCGCATCGAGCTGGGGGAGATCGAGGCGGCGCTCGCCACCCTTCCCGGCGTGCGCGAGGCGGTCGTGGTGGTGCGGGAGGATACCCCCGGCGACCGGCGGCTGGTCGCGTACGTGACCGGCGATCCCCTCGTGGACGATCTCCGCCCCTGGCTGCGGGAGCGGCTGCCGGAGCCCATGATGCCGTCGGCCTTCGTGTCGCTGCCCGCCCTACCCCTGACCCCGAACGGCAAGGTGGATCGCAAGGCACTGCCGGCGCCGGACCGGCAGCGCGCCGAAGAGGCCTACGTGCCGCCGCGCACGCCGATCGAGGAGATCGTGGCCGGGATCTGGGCGGAGGTGCTCGGCCTCGAGCGGGTGAGGGCGGCCGACCACTTCTTCGAGCTGGGCGGCCATTCGCTGCTGGCCACCCGGGTCGTCTCGCGGCTACGGGAGGCCTTCGGTGTCGAGCTGCCGCTGCGCGACGTCTTCGAGCTCCCCAACCTCCAGGATCTCGCCGGGCGGGTGGAGACGGTGCGCGGCGGGGGCCGTGCGGCTCCGCTCCCCGCCCTCGTTCCGGTGCCGCGGGAGGGAGATCCACCCCTCTCCTTCGCCCAGGAGCGCCTCTGGTTCCTCGACCAATTGGAGCCGGGGAGCCCGGCCTACGACATCCCGGGCGCGGTGGAGCTCACCGGCCGCCTCGACTTGGCGGCCCTCTCCGCCGCGCTCGACTGTCTGGTCGCCCGCCACGAGATCCTGCGCACGGTCTTCCGGGTGATCGACGGGCAGCCCCGCCAGCACGTCCTGCCGTCGCTGGAGATCGGGCTGCCGGTGCTCGATCTCGCCGGGCTGCCGCCGGACCGCCGGCAGGCCGAAGCCGAACGGCTGGCGGCGGAGCAGGCCCTGGTCCGCTTCGATCTGGGCCGGGGCCCGCTGCTGGAGAGCCTCCTCCTGCGGCTAGACGGGACGGGGGACCGCCACCGCCTCCTGGTCGTCGTGCATCACGTGATCTGCGACGGCTGGTCGCTCCCCCTCCTGGTGCGCGAGGTCGGGGAGCTCTACGCGGCCTGCGTGGCCGGCAGGCCCTCCCCGCTGGCGGAGCTGCCGGTCCAGTATGCCGATTTCGCCATCTGGCAGCACGCCGTCGTCGCCGCCTCGGAGCAGACCGAGCTCGCCTGGTGGCTGGAGCGGCTGGGCGGTGAGATCGCTCCCCTCGAGCTGCCCACCGACCGGCTCCGCCCGCCTGTGCAGACCTACCGCGGCCGGCAGAGCACGCGCGTCCTGCCTCCCGCTCTCGCCGCCCGGCTGACCGCCTTCGGCCGGGCACACGGGGCCACGCCGTTCATGACCCTGCTCGCCGCCATCCAGGCGCTTCTCCACCGCCACAGCGGCCAGGACGACATCCTGGTGGGGGCGCCGGTCGCCGGCCGCCGCGCGGTGGAGACCGAGCCGCTGATCGGCTGCTTTCTCAACACCCTGGTCCTGCGCACCGGCCTCGGCGGCGAGCCCGGGTTTCGCGACCTCGTGGCGCGGGTGCGGGAGGTCACGCTCGGCGCCTTCTCGCACCAGGACGTACCCTTCGAGGCGATCCTCGCCCGCCTGCCCCAGCCGCGCGACCTCTCCCGGACACCGCTCTTCCAGGTGATGGTCAACCTGCTCAACCTTCCGTCCACGGAGATGCGGCTGCCGGGATTGGCGCTCGCGGGCTCGACGACGGTGACACCCCTCTCCAAGCTCGATATGACCTTTTACGTCACCGAGGGGAGCGGCGGAGCGCGGATCGAGTTGGTCTACAACGCCGATCTGTTCGATGCCGCGCGCATGGAGGACCTCCTCGCCCAGCTCGAAGCGCTGCTGGGCCGAGCGTTGGAGTGGCCCGAGACGCCGGTCGGCGGGCTGTCGCTGGTCACGGCCGCCGCCCGCGCGGTCCTGCCCGATCCGGCCGCCGCGCTGTCAGCCGCCTGGGAGGGGGCGGTGCACGAGATTCTCGCGAGGCATGCCCGCCAGGCGCCCGGAGCCCTCGCCGTAGCCGATCCGGCGGAGTCCTGGACGTACGGCGAGCTCGAGGAGCGGTCCAGCCGGCTCGCGGCTCTGCTGCGTGCGGGCGGTGTCGGGCCCGGCGATGTGGTGGCCCTCTGGGCGCATCGCAGCGCGCCTCTCGTCTGGGGCCTCTTGGGTGTCCTGAAGGCGGGCGCCGCCTTCCTGGTGCTCGACCCGCGCCATCCGGCGCCGCGCCAGGTCCAGATGCTGTCGTTGGCCCGGCCGGCCGCCTGGCTCCAGGCTGCGGCAGCGGGACCCGTGCCGGCGGAGATCGCGGGTGAGCTCGACGCCGTCGGCTGCGCCTGCCGCCTGCCGCTGCCGGCCCGGGCGGAGGAATCCTCCGGCTTCCTCGCCCGCGTCCCCGCCGTCGCTCCGGATGTGGAGGTGGGGCCGGATGACGCCGCCTATGTCGCCTTCACCTCCGGCTCGACGGGGGTCCCCAAGGGGGTGGTCGGCCGTCACGGCTCGTTGTCGCACTTCATCCCCTGGCTGAGCCGCCGCTTCGAGCTGTCGGCCGGCGACCGCTTCAGCCTCCTGTCGGGGCTGGCACACGACCCGCTCCACCGCGACGTCTTCACGCCGCTGCAGATCGGGGCCGCGGTGGTGATCCCCGACCCCGAGACCATGGAGGAGCCCGGGGAGCTCGCGGCCTGGATGCGCCGCGAGAAGGTGACCGTCGCGCACCTCACGCCCGCCCTCGGCCAGATGCTCACCACCGAAGCCACGGACGGCTCCGGGATCGAGGTCCCGTCGCTGCGCTATGCCTTCCTGGTGGGGGACGTCCTCACGCGACGCGACGTGGCGCGGCTGCGCCGCCTCGCCCCCGCGGTCACCTGCGTCAACTATTACGGCTCCACCGAGACCCAACGCGCCGTTGGCTGTCACGTGGCAGAGGAGGGACCGGACGGAGCCCGGGTCAAGGAGGTCCTGCCGCTCGGGCGCGGCATTCCGGACGTCCAGCTCCTGGTCCTCAACCGGGCGGGAGCCCTGGCGGGCATCGGCGAGCTCGGCGAGATCTCGATGCGCAGCCCGCACATCGCCCTCGCCTACCTGGGGGACCCGCGGCTCACCGCGCAACGCTTCGCGCCCAACCCGCTCGGCGGCCGGGAGGACGGCCGCCTCTACCGCACCGGAGACCTCGGGCGCTACCTGCCCAACGGCGAGGCGGTCTTCGCAGGGCGCGCCGACACGCAGGTCAAGATCCGCGGCTTCCGCATCGAGCTCGGCGACGTCGAGGCGGCGCTCGGCGCTTTCCCGGGTGTCCGCGAAGCGGTGGCCGTGGCGCGGGAGGATGGGGGAGGGGAGCGGTCCCTGGCCGCCTATGTGGTTCCCGCCGCCGGCGCCATCCTCGACGAGCGGGAGCTGCGCGCCTTCCTGCGCCGCCGGCTGCCGGACTTCATGGTGCCGGCCACTTTCACGCTCCTCGACCGGCTGCCGCTGACGCCGAACCGGAAGGTGGACAGGAAGGCGCTGCCGGCTCCGGAGCAGCGCCGCTCCGACCATTGGACGGCTCCCCGGACGCCGGTGGAGGAGGCCCTCGCCGGAATCTGGGCGGAGCTGCTCGGGCGCGAACGGGTGGGGGCGGACGAGGACTTCTTCGCCCTCGGTGGCCATTCGCTGCTGGCTACGCGGCTGGTGTCGCGGCTGCGCGGCGCCTTCGATATCGAGATGCCCCTGCGCGCGCTGTTCGAGGCCCCTGTGCTGGCGGACCTCGCCGCCCGGGTGGAGGCGGCGCGGCACGAGGGCGCGAGCCGGCATGCCCCGCCCCTGGTGTCGGTGCCGCGGAGAGGTCCGCTCCCCCTTTCGTTCGCGCAGCAGCGCCTCTGGTTCATCGATCAGCTCGAACCGGGGAGCCCGCTCTACAACGTGCCGATGGCGCTGCGCGTCGAAGGGGCGTTGGCTACCGAGGTGCTGGCGCGCTGCCTCGGCGAGATCGTGCGCCGGCACGAGGCGCTGCGCACGGTCTTCGGCACGCGGGACGGCTCGCCGGTGCAGGTGATCCAGCCGGCGGCGCCCTTTACCCTGGCTGTAGTGGATCTGTCGGCGCTGTCCGCGGCCCGGCGTGAGGCGGCGGCCCTCGCCCTCGCCCGGGAAGAGGCCGACCGCCCGTTCGATCTCGCGCGCGGGCCGCTGCTGCGCGCCCTCCTGCTGCGGCTCGACAGCCAAGACCACCTCGCCGCGGTCACCCAGCATCACATCGTCAGCGACGGCTGGTCCCTGGGGATCCTCGTCGACGAAGTGGCGGCGCTCTATGCCGCGTTCGCCGCGGGCCGTCCCTCTCCCCTGACCGAGCTGCGGGTGCAGTATGCGGACTTCGCGGTCTGGCAGTCCTCCTGGCTGCGCGGCGAGACCCTGGAGCGCGAGATCTCCTACTGGCGGCGGCAACTCGCGGACCTGCCGCCGCGGCTGGAGCTCCCTACCGATCGCCCCCGGCCCGCGGCCCAGAGCTTCCGCGGCACCACGCGGCCCGCGCGGCTGCCGGCCGGTCTTACCGGCAAGGCGCGGGACCTGGGCCGGCGCGAGGGGGCGACCCTGTTCATGGTGCTCCTCGCCGGCTTCCAAACGCTGCTCGCGCGGGTCAGCGGCCAGCAGGACTTCGCGGTGGGCACTCCGGTCGCCGGTCGCAACCGGACGGAAATCGAAGGGCTGATCGGCTTCTTCGTCAACGCCCTGGTGCTGCGCGCTGGCCTGCGCGGCGAGCCGACGTTCCGCGAGCTGCTCGACCGGGTCCGTGAGACCACGTTGGCGGCCCAGTCGCACCAGGACGTGCCGTTCGAGCGGCTCATCCAGGAGCTCGCGCCGGAGCGGAACCTCGCGCAGACCCCTCTGTTCCAGGTGGTGCTGGCGCTGCAGAACGCCGCCGCGGAGAGCCGGCGCATCGAGGGCCTGCGGGTGCGGCAGATGAGCACGACGGGGACCACGGCGAAGTTCGATCTCACGCTGAACCTCGTCGAGCACGCCGGAGGGCTCGGCGGGACCGTCGAGCACAGCATCGATCTGTTCGACGCCACGACCATCGAGCGCCTGCTCCGCCAGTACGAGCGGCTGCTCGCGGCGGCGGTGGAGACGCCGGATCTCCAGGTCCGGGACCTGCCGCTGCTGCCGGATGCCGAGCGCCATCAGGTGCTGGTGGAGTGGAACGACACCCGGGTGGGCCGTGGTGAATCCACCCTGATCCACGAGCTGTTCGAAGCCTGGGCGGC
>DASPJI010000810.1:0-17321 GCA_035628695.1 Thermoanaerobaculia bacterium
CTTTGTCATCGATTCACGCTGGCCGAGAGGCCGAACTAGTCACTGGCGACTGACTGTTGATGACGATTGGCTGCGCCGACCGATAGGGCGGGATCTACCCCGGTCTCTGACGCCAACTATCAGAGGAGGCGAGTTCCTAGAATATGTCTCTAGGCACGCGATGACTTCAAAACATTGGCATGCCTTCATCTCAGTTCCCGTCATTCTAGGGGAGTATTTCCTCGGAGCCCTCTCACTTGAGACGAGACTAGAGCCCATCCAACATCTTGTCGCAACTAAGCTGTCTGCAAGGTATGATGCTATGGCGCCAAGGCTCAATTTCGGAGTCCTTCACTCGGCAGCAGCAGCGGCGGCGTACATGTGGCTCCGAGAACGCGATAAACTCAACCCCCGCCATGCCGCAAAACTCATTGAGTCCTTTGCCAGCGATTCTCCAGCCCCGCCAAGTCCTACCTACCGGCGATCACCTGAATCCGATTGGATCAAGAGGCGAACAGTGTTGAACCCAGAGCAGCTTTACGAGGCCGGATGCCATTTTGGAATTTTCCGAAAGCGCGCCTCGAGAATAGAAATCGTCAACATCACGCCCCGCCTGCTCGACCTCCTCCGCGAGTCTCCAGAACACCTCAGCCAACTGAGCCCTGGACAGTTCGAAGAACTGGTTGCTGAACGATTGGACAGGATGGGTTTCGACGTTGCATTGACTGGCGCAGCTAGTAGGCCTGACGGAGGAATTGATTTAGTTGCCACCCCAAAGGAGAGAAATGTTGCAAGCTTCCTTTTGGCAGCACAGATAAAGCATCACTCCGCAGGAAGACCGACAACGCGCGAAAGCATCGATCGTCTTCTGGCTTGGAAGGATTCAGTATTCCGACTGGGCCTGGTTGTAACCAACACGAGGTTTACTGAGCACGCAAGGTGGGTGGCCATGCAAAATCTGGACTTTCTCAGGCTGCGAGACTTTGATGATCTCCGACGATGGTTGTACGATGACTTTTCTAGCGATGAGGACTGGGGTGAACTGCCGGCGTCAGTTCAGCTAGCCCCCGGTATTGTGGTGGAAATTCCTCGTCCAAGTCTATTAAAAATGCGGCCGAGCAGGAGGTCCTAACTATCTCTTGAGAGTGATTATAGCTAAAGTATCCTCTCTCCCCAGCAAGTCGGATAGGATATCGGCGAGTTCGCGCCGCGACAGCACCTTACCTCCCTGGCCGTTCCGCGAAATCTCTGTCCAATTCGAGGCACCTCAACTGCCGTCCGCCATGGGCGCGGAAGCAGCTACCTCCTTACTCATAGTCCGCGCTGCACGTAAACGATATCGGATACAAAAGTTCGCTTGTTTTGTCGTCGAGCAGCAGGGCCTCAAGAGCGATCCAGGCATCATTGAGGCAATCCACGAAATTTCCCCTAGCTCGAATTTGTGTGAATTACTCCACTGGGGAGGCCTCTGAAAACTTGCGTCTCGGCCCTGACAGGCAGGCAAGCGTGGAACTGACCGGGACGCCAGCTTCTCTCGTATTATCCATTCACCCTCACGAAGCAAAAGGCTGAAAGTGCAGCTCCGGGTTATGCCTCGCCTTGCGAAGATACTCGAGCATCCTTCGGGTGAACTCCAGTGTCGCCCCCTCTCTTTCCACCGCTTGCCGGAAGAGGGCGAGGGCGGCGAGCGCTTCCCGGTGAATGTCTTGCGCCTTGAAGATAGGGATCATCTGACGGGCGAGCGTCTTCACATCCTCCGTGCGTCCCTCCTGAAGATAGAGGACCGCAAGCTCCATTGAGATCAGTGCGGTATCAAAGCCCATGCCGCGCCTCACGAACTCCCCACGAACCTTGCTAAAGAGAGTGACCGCATTCTCCGTTTCGCCCCTCTCGGCAGCCATACGCGCTTCCACCCACCGGAGTCGGATTCGGTCGAGCGTCCCTCCGCGACACCGTGAGAGGTCGAGGGCCTTTGGAAAATATTGCCTTGCTTCCTCATGCCGCCCCGCATTCGTGAGGAGCCAGACGAGGTTGTGGTGCAGGATGAGGAGAAGCCGCTCCTCGGCAGGGCCGATGTCCGGCGCGGCCTCGTAAAGGCTCGTGATCGCTCCCTGCCAGTCTCCCGACTCCTCCTGGGTCTTTGATTTCTTGAGGAGCACGCGCGCACGTGCGGCAGGATTCCTCGCTATCGCGAGAGCCCGGTCGAGGAGATCGAGTGCCTCTGAAAGCCGTCGCTGCGCCCGGCGAAGGGAAGCCTTGAGGTCGAGAAGTCGCGACTCCTCGAAGAGATCCGGGGCGCCTTCTCCTGAGGCCCATAGTTCATCCGAGCGCGCGAATGCTTCCTCAGCCGCCTTGAGCTTGCCCGATACGCGGTGCGCGTTCCCGAGGTGAGCCGCAGCGAACCCCTGGGATCTCGCTTGGAGACTTTCCGGGCCTGCGACATGCTCTGCGACAAACCCGGCAAACTCGGCCAAGGCGATCGCCTCCCTGGGTTCGGATGAACAAAGCTCTTCGCTCCTTATCGAGAGAAATTCGACGAACGCCCATGTCTTGAACTCATCGCCGCGCGCCACGACCTCCTGCCAGTTAGAGGAAGGATGGCGGGTAAGCCGCACCCATAGGTACGGCGCCCTTTCGCGGGCAGCGGCGAGGGCAAGCACTGCGGCTGGCGGTACCGGTTCCTCCCGGACCCGATTCGCGGCCTCCGTCTCGGCTGTACGCAGCCGCGAAAGGAACGATACCGCATGGTCAAGTGCCGACCATGCGAGCCCTAGAGCACCAAGAATCCGGTGGATCGTCGACGCATCCGGAACCCCGCGGTCCTCCTCGCTCTCGGCGATCGCCGACCGACTCACCCCCGATTCCTTCGCGAGGCCGATCTGGGAGAAGCCGCGTGCATGGCGCAGCACTCGAACGACCGCGCCGAGGCTTGCGGTCTCCTCGCCCCAGGGAGCCTCCTGCTCGATTTCGCTGGACTCAAGGCTTCGGAGGAACGCTGCCGCATGGTCAAGCGCCGACCACTTGAAGCGCATTCCCCGAAGAAGCCGCTCGATCGTCGCGACATCCGGGAGGGCCTTGTCGCTCTCGTACTCGGAGATCGCGGGGCGCTTCACCCTGGAGCGCTCGGCGAGCTCGGTCTGCGAGAATCCTCGGGCTCCCCGCAGAACGCGGAGCTTGCCGCCGAATCCCAGGTTCCCGCGTTCCGTCCGCCTTCCCATCCCCATCGAGTATCTCACTCCTCCTTGGTGGTGGAGCGGGCGGGGCTTGACCGCTCCCGCCGCACGAACTCGAGCACCTGGCGCGCCACTTCGTCGGTGAGCGTCTCGGCCTCGGCCGCCTGGAGGAAAAGCGTGGCGGCGCCAAGGACCTCCCGCGTGACGCCTTGGCTCGCGAAAAGAGGAAGCGCCTCCCGGGCCAGGATCTTCACCTCTTCGAGACGCCCCTCACGGAGCCGTAGGGTGGCGAGTTCTAGTCCCACAAGCGCCGCGTCGTAGCCGAGATTTTGGCTTGCGAACTCCTGTCGCACTTCCTCCAGGATCTTCACCGCCTCATCAAGGTGCCCGAAACCAGCAGCGATCTGGGCCTCGACCCAGCGCAATCGAAGGAGATCGAGCCGGCCGCCTGCCGACGCGGTAAGACCGGAAACGGAACGAACAAGAAGGTGGGCTTCAAGATGGCGTCCCGCTATGGCGAGGAGCCACATGAGGTTGTGCGTGGCGCAGAGAAGGAGCCGCGGATCGTTCGCCTCCTCGACGAGCGGGACTGCGTCTCTCAAGACACCGATGGCCCGATCGACCTCGCCCACTTCCTCCAGGGTCTTCGCCTTCTTTATGAGGACTCGGCCCCGCATCTCTGGCGTGATCTCGGGAGCAGCAAGCGCTTCCTCCAAAAGCTCCAAGGACTCGGGCAGCCGGCGTTGCGCCCGGCGGAGGGAGGCCTTGAGATCGAGGATGCGGGCCTCATACCCCAGCACGTCGCCGGCCTGAGTTCCCCCGCGTGACCACCAGCGATCCGACTGAAGAAAGGACTGCTCCGCCGCCCTCAGGTCACCCGAAACCCGCTGCGCGTTTCCGAGGTACGCGTAGGCGTTGGCCCGGAGCTCATCGAGCCATAACTGTTCCGCCGGCTCCCACTCCTCGAGCGCCAAGCTCAAGACAACCGCGAGTTCCGCAAAATGCACAGCCTTCTTCGGGTCCTCGGCCGCTGCTCTCTCGCTCGCGTCGGAGAGGTGCTCGCAGAGCCCCCAGCTCCTCCATTGGGGATCCGACTCGATCGTCTTCCTTCTCGCCTCGAGCGGTAGTGCTTCGAGTTCCGCGAAGAGCGCCGGAGCCTCCGCGCGAGAGCGGGCAAGCCCAATGGCTATCGGGCAGAGATCCAAATCGACGGCGCCCGCCTCGTAGAGGTCAAGGATCGCGCCCCCTGCCTTGCGGCATTCAGGACAGACGGCAATCAGATGGAGCAGCGCTCGGCTCCATGCCTCCTTGTCGAGGTGGTTCTCCAAGAGATGATTCAGGGCGTCGGGGTCCAGATGGTTCGCCGTCATTGCGGATACCTCCTTCTCTCGTAGTGTCGTGTTTCTTGAAGTTGTGCCGCTCAAGGGGGTAGGTGCTGCTTCCTCCGGGACAGGGGACCGGGGCCGTGGTGCAGGGCAAACGGTCCCGTCCGGGGGACGATCTGTGCGGTCTGCGGGACACTCTTCTTTTTTGAGGGCGGCACGGCGAGACCAATCGTGGGCTTGCATCGGAAGCTGCCCGAAGAAAGGATCGGCCCGCATGAACACCTCGCGCATCCTTTGCGCCCTTCTGCTCGCCAGTACTCTCCTCCTCTCTGTGGCACCTAACGCCTCCGCCTCAGGAGGTCTCTCTCCCGTTCTGTCTCCGGCCTCTTCCCGAATCGCGTTCTCCTGGACAGAACTGCCCGGCCGTATCCTCAGGCTCATCGGCAGCGCCTGGGAGAAAGAGGGGGCCTCCCTCGATCCAAGCGGATTACCTAAGCCGGGAGGCTCCACGCCCCCTCCTCCGGTTGCGACCGCCTCGGGAGAGGATGAGACCTTGCCGCTCAGCCTGCGCGCGTCCCGCTAATGCCGAGAGGGGCAGGAGAGCGCCCGTCTCCTGCCCCTCCTTGCCTCTTTAGACGCTCGTCCGGCACACACTGTATCTGAAAGGCGTCACGCCATGGTAGGCTGTGCCCTCTTGCAGCTACTATACGTGCGCAGGAGGCGCCCCATGCAGGGAGGAATGTTTCGAACCCTTGGCACGACTCTCGTACTCTTGCGTCGCCTTCGGCGGCGGAGCCAGGCATGGCTCGCTCGGCGTGCGGGTATGCGGCCCGAGCGGCTCTCGGCCTACGAGAGCGGACAGAGCCTGCCGCAGCTTGAGACCCTGGAGCGGATCTTCGAGGCTCTCGAGGTGGAGCCCCACGAATTTTTCACGCTCGTGCGTTTCACCGACTCGCTCGAGGAGCGAGAGAGGCCCGCCTCTACCGGGATCTCAGACGAACCGCGTTCACCCCGCTCTCGCCCCGATGCGGGCTACGCATTCGATGTCTTCCTCCTCTTCCTCCAAGGCACGCACGTCACACCCTCTCCATCAGCTTCTTCAAAGACCCCGCAGAGAGGGGCCCGGCGGATCAGCCGATAGGCCCTTGCAGGCAGGAGAGCCGAGCGCCGGTCTCCCGCTAACGGCATTCCGTACCGGAGAGGGGACATCCTTCTCTCGCGGACGCACGGCGGCTAGGCTCACGTGCCGTGCGCTATACGAGAGACGGTGTCCCAGATCTCGGGCAGGTCAGGGGCGAAGAGATGGCGAAGCGTGCCCTTGAGGTCGCCTTGGCCGGCGGACACCACTTCCTCCTCAAGGGTCTTCCCGGATGCGGCAAGAGCCTGCTTCTGCGGTGCATTCCGGGACTTCTACCTCCTCTTAGCCCCGGCGAGGTGCGGGAACTGGCGGACCTCGGAAGAGGAGGCGCTCGGCCCTTCCGCCCCGTCCGCTCGCCAGCCCCAGGTATCACCCCGCACCGCATGGCAGGGTGGAGCCGCCGGAGCCCCGGCGAGGCGATCTCCGCGCATGGCGGGGTCCTCGTCCTCGATGGCCTGCACGCCTTCCGCCGCGACACCCTTCTCTCGCTTCTTCGGCCCATGGACGAGGGGACGGTCGAAGCGAGGGGAGAGCGGCTACCCGCCCGCTTCCAGGTCGTAGGCGCTCTCGCTCCCGCGGGGCGGAAGAGGCTGCCGCCTGACCTCCTCGACCGGATGGATCTTGAAGTCGTGATGGGAGCGCAGGCCCCACCCGACCTCTGGGCTCCTCGGGAGGAGGACGGGACGGCGGAAGCGGCGAAGCGAATCGCGGGCGCGAGGGCGATCCAGGCCGAGCGCTTCGAGCCTCACCCTGCCAGGATAAACGCCCGGATGAGCGAGGACGACATCCTCTGGTACTGCGTTCTTGACCGGGCCTCGAAGAGCCTTCTTGAAGAGGCCCGAGCACGATTTCACCTCTCGGCCCGGAGCCTCCTCAGTATTCACAAGGTGGCCCGCACGATCGCTGATCTTGCCGGCTCCGATGTGATTCGCGCCCCGCATCTCGCCGAGGCACTCCAGTACCGGAAGCTCCGGACGAGGAAGGCTATGGGCGAAGAGACACAAGAAGGGAGAGAGTGAGCCCCGTGAAGCTTGGAGAGATCCGGCGGGCTATAGAGAAAGAGACTGAACTCCTCAGCGAGATCGCCGAGCGCCTCCGGAACTTCGCTGCGCGGGTCGAAGCCCCGACTGCGGAGGAACTCCGGGCGATCGAGGCCGGGGAGGCCCCGATGACCGCGGAGGCGCATCTCATAAGCGTGCTTACGGAGCAGGCCCTCTCGGTCGGCGAGGCGGCCGTCGCCTTACGAGACACGAGGCATGCGACCACCGACCTTTTCCGGAAAGCGTGGGCTCCGGGCTCTCGTCCCTTTGCAAGGGCGATAGCCCATCTCCGAGCGGGTCTCCGGGGCCGAACGCTCCCTGCGGACTTTAGGCCGGAGGAGCCTCTCGGCACGCACCCCTGGCCCCCGCCGGCGGGCAGCGCGCTCGTCGCCGACCTCCTCGCCAAGGGTTACCGCTGGGAGTTCGACCTTCCGCCCTTGCCCCAACGGGAGCGGAAGAAGTCGTAACGAGTCACGCCAACTCTGGGAAGGCACATGGCGGCAGAGGGCTCCATCTTGCGTGAGGGGCTCCTCCGGCTCCGGCAGCGCGCGGCCCTTGAGGTCGAGGCGCTCAAAGCGAGGCGGATGCGGGGCGAGGTGGACCCGTGGGACGGGGACTTCCTACGCGACCTCACGCTCGCATATCGGGGAGCGGGGGACGAGGTTGGCGCCCGCATCACATATCCCCAGGCATGCACCTCCGCCCGCAGGCGGAAGGACGATGGCCTCCTCCTATCGCTTGTCCGGATGACTCGCCTCTTCCTGAATCCGGATTCCGCCGAGTCGCATCTTCGTTGGGCGAGGGAACTTGCCCGGGAGAAGGGCTTCTGCGGAGAGGAGGCGCGCTGCCTGAACGACTTGGGAGTCGTCGCCCTGGAGCTTCGGAACTTCCCCCTAGCCCATGAGCGGCTCCTCGCCTCTCTTGGCGTCTTTGGAGCCCTGGGAGAAAACGAGGAGACCGCCGTGCCCCTCATGAACCTCGCCTGTCTCGGGTTCGCGCGGGGAGATCTTGCAGAGGCCCGGGAGCGCTTGGCGGTAGCCAGGGTGTGCGCGGCAGGGAACCTCTCGCGCGTGCTCGCGATCCGTCTCCTCCAGGCAATCCTCCGGGCGGTGGAAGAGAAGGACTTCCTTGGCTGTCTCGACGAGCTTCAAGAGATCGCCAAAGAGGCTCCGGCCTCTGACGACCTGGAAACGCTCTTGGCCCTTGGCTTTGCCTTAGGCCGGGCGTACCTCCTCCGAGGAAACCCGCGCTCCGCCTTGGACGTGGCGCTTCCTCCCCCTCGCTGGGGGAATGACGATGCGCTTGCTTATGGCGCCCTTGCTGCCCTTTCACTCGAGGCGTGGGAAACCATGGACGTGGCCCCACTCCCGGAGACACTGGAGGAGGCTGAGGCTCTTAGTCGGACGACCTCTCTCCAGGCATGGCGGTACCGGCAGACGTGGGTACCCCGTCTCGTTCTCTCAATTGATATACCTGTGAGGCCGTAAGGCTAAAGGTCAGCTCCGCATCCGCTGACAGCTTATCCTTTCTTCAAGAGTCGTCGCGCTCTGGCTGGCCGTCTCCCCAACGTACTCCTCGAAGAGACGAACGAGACGCGGGTAACGCTTCTTGACCTGCTCGGTCTCCCAAGCCACCAAGGTTGAGGGGTCGAGCCCAAGACGGCGGGCAAGCTCCCGTTGGGAAAGACCTTGCCGACGCCGGGCTGCCTTGATCCTCTCGCCAAGCCCTGAAGTTGGATCGGGAGCCACAGGGTCGTATCCCAGGAAGCCGATGACCGCCGGCAGAAAGCGGATCTCCGGTTCGTGGAGGCCCTGCTCCCACTTCTCCAGTGTTGCCTTCGAGACGCCGAGCTGTCCCGCTACCTCCTTCTGCCCGAGTCCGAGGTCAAGCCGCCTCTTCTTGAGGTGCTCCCTCAGGGTCCGGGGGCTTTCAGGGTAACCAGGTCGGAGTTTCTGTCCCCGGAGGGTGACATGGCAACTTATGAATGAATTCCTGTCCCTGCGGCCATCTGGGAGATCCGCGGCACGACTGCAGATGTCCGCTGCCTCTCGTCGAACGCTACCGCAGCCGCGTCTCGGGTCCGCTGCTGGACCGGATCGACCTGCACGTGGAGGTGCCGGCGGTGAGCCTGAAAGAGCTGCGGTCCGACCCGGGCGAGAGCACGGCCGACGTGGCCGCCCGCGTCGCCCAGGCCCGGGCCGTCCAGCTCGAGCGCTTCGGGACGGGCTCTTCGACTCCGGTCAACGCGGTGATGGGGCCCGAGGCCCTCCGCCGGCACTGCCGGGTCGATCCCGCGGGCCGGACCCTGCTCGACTCCGCCTTCGAGAAGCTCGGCCTCTCCGCTCGCGCCCTGGACCGGGTCCTCCGCGTCGCCCGCACCATCGCCGACCTCGCCGGCAGCGATACCATCCGCTCTGCGCACCTGGCGGAGGCGATCCAGTACCGGAGCCTGGACAGGCGGGTGACCTGGTGAGGCCCGGGAGAGACGTCCGCCACAGCCTCATACCTTATTGGCATACGCGTATAAGCAGGCAACTCCTCCCAGGTAGCGGAGGGCCCCGGCTTGGCAAGGGCTGCAAAACGCCTCTCGCGGGAGAGGGCGGACCATGTAGAAAAGTTAAGCTCCATGCTGGACCGCCATATTTTATTGGCCTCTTGACAAGCTCCTTTCGGCCGCTACAATACGCAGGCACCAGAGGTTTCGCCCTTTCGAGTCAAGGTTTGTCAGGGAGTCGGCAGGTGCTCTACCGCTCCCCTGCTGGTGGTACAAGCATGTCCAAACGGCACCATACGGTCATCTTCGTCCCTCACGCGCACACCAAGCTACGGAAGTGGCGCATCAGCAATCTCCAGATCGGGGTGGCGGTCGGGGCTCTGGTCCTGCTGACGGTCGCCGCCGCTCTAGCTCTCTGGTCGTTCTTCTCGACCCCCTCCAATCCCGCCGAGGTCGCCCGCCTGCGCCAGGAAAACGAGCAGCTCCGGCTGGCGAACCACCGCTTCGAGACGAGCATCCAGTCGCTTCAGAACCAGCTCGGCTCCTATGAGGAGCGCACGCGGCAGCTCGCCATCGTGGCCGGCCTCGAGAATCTCGGCGAGGGCGTGGAGGCCGGCATCGGCGGCGGTGAGCCCATGCCTCCGATCGCGGATTTGGGGGCCGGCGGACCGGCTCCCGGCGAAGAAGCCCGCGGCGAGATCGACGCCACCGATCTCCCTGAGATGGCGAGCCGCGCCGAGCATCTGGCGGGCACGCTCGACCAGGTGCAGGCCAAGCTCGACGAGCGGATGCGCTGGCTCTCCGCCACGCCCGCGATCACTCCGGTCAGGGGGATCCTCACCAGCGGCTTCGGGTATCGCTCCGACCCGGTGACCCACGGCCGCGGCGTCCACCAGGGCGTCGACATCGCCGCCGCCACCGGCCAGCCGGTCAAGGCCTCGGCGGACGGCATCGTCATCCGCGCCGGCGTCGAGGGCGGTCTCGGCCAGGCCGTCTTCCTCTCCCACGGCTACGGGCTCACCACCCGCTACGGCCACCTGTCGCGGATCGACGTCCGCCCCGGTCAGCGGGTCAAGCGCGGCGAGGTCGTCGGCCGCGTCGGCAACACCGGCCGCTCCACCGGCCCCCATCTCCACTACGAGGTGCGCGTCGATGGCGAGCCGGTCAATCCTCTGGCCTACCTCTACGACCACGGCGCCGGCGGCTCCTAGACCGCTCCGCCTTCTCGACCTTTCTGGTGGCTCTTCCTCTCTATAGGGGATGGGCTTGCCCCCCCTCCCGGGAGGGGGGGCAAGCCCATCCCCTACATCACTTCATACCACCGGCAGGGTGATTGTCACTTCGAGGCCGCCTTCGGGGCGGTTGCGGGCGATAATGCCGCCGCCGTGCTCCTCGACGATACGGCGGGCGATGGGCAGGCCGAGGCCGGTGCCCGTGTCGTGGGTCGAGAAGTAGGGATCGAAGATCCGCTGCAGATTCTCGGGGCGGACGCCTGGACCGGAGTCCAGGACGGCGATGCGGGCGATGCCGTCGTTTCGCTCCACCCGCACCACCACCTCGCCGCTCCTGCCGGTGCTCGCGCCGGCGGCCCGCAGGGCGTTCTCCATCAGGTTGCGCACCGCCCGCCCCAGGAGCTTGGCGTCGAAGCGGGCGGGGATGGCGTCGTTGGTCTCGAGCTCCACCCTCACTCCTTCGGGTGGAGCCGCCTGGTAGCCCTCCACCAGCTCGGCCACCGCCGCCGTCAGGTCGCCCGGACGGGGGGCGATGCGCGGGATGGCGCTGTAGGCCGAGAACTCCGCCGAGATCGAGCGCAGCTCCTCCACCTGGGTGAGGATGTTGGACGTGCAGCGGTCGAACACCCGGTCGAAGTGGGAGGGGTCGCTGCGGTAGACCTCCCGCATGTGCTCGGCCGAGAGGCGGATGGGGGTCAGCGGGTTCTTGATCTCGTGCGCGATCATGCGGGCCATTTCGGCCCAGGCGAGGAGCCGCTGGCCGCGCAGCACCTCGGTCGCGTCCTCCACCACCAGCAGGGCGCTCGGCTCGCCCGAGCCGGGGACCGGCACCCAGACGAGGCTCCACTCCCGCTCGCCGCCGGCGTCGGCGGGCAGGCGCACGGTCTCGCGCGCCATCTCGGAAGCGACCGTGCCCAGGAAGGCGGAGACCCCGCCGAGACGCTCGCCGCGCGCCACCGCCTCTTCCAGGTTCTCCCCCACCTCCACCCCCAGCAGCTCGGCCGCCACCCGGTTGCGCATCAGCACCCGGCGGTCGCGGTCGACGGAGACCACCCCCGAGGTGATGTTGTCGACCATGCGCTCCACCACCTGCTTCTCGCGCATCAGCCGCTCCCGCCCTTCGGCGATGCGGCGGGCCATCTCGTCCACCGCCGCGACCAGCGAGGCCAGCTCCAGGTCGGAGGGGGCGAGGTCGAGGGACGGGGCACCCGCGGCGATACGGCGGGTCCCCTCGATGAGCTGCATCAGCGGCCGGGTGAAGTTGCGGGCCAGGCGCATACCGACCGCGGCGAGCAGGATGAACAGGCCGGTCGCCACCAGCACGCCCTGGCGCCGCATCTGGGCGAGGTCGCGCGCCGCCTCCTCCTGCTGGGCCAGCAGCGGGATGGACAGGAACAGCCGACCCTCGCCCGGGGCCTCGTTGCCCACCCGCACCGGCGCGTAGAGCTCCAGGTAGGTGGTGTCCCCCGCGACGTTGGTGCGCGAGGAGAGGGCGAAGCCTCCCAGCACGAGGTGGGAGTAGATCTCGCCGGGGATGCGCCGGGGCAGCAAGCCGGCCGTGAACAGCTCGTGCTTGGTCGAGGCGTAGACCCCACTCCCCCAGTAGAGGTTCACCTCGTGATGGATCACTTCGGAGATCCAGCTCAGCAGGTCGTCGTCCAGCTCGGTCTCCAGGATGAACCCCGGCGGCAGAAGCAGGATGTACTCGCCCAGCACCTTCTGCGCCGACCACATGGCCGCTTCGCCCGCCGCCCGCTGCTCTTCCTGCAGCCGCTGCTCCATGGCCTGCACCAGGAAGGCGGAGAGGAGGAGCAGCGGCAGCAGCAGGAGAGCCGTGTAGACCACCAGCAGGCGCTTGGAGTACGAGCGCATCACCCGCTGCACCCCGTCGCGGAACGCGGACCGGGGCAGGCTCGGCAGCAGCAGGAGGGGGAGGACCGTGGCGAGCAGGAACAGGGTGCCGATCCCCGCGTTGGCGATCCGCTCCAGTGATCGCAGCGGGGTGAGCAGCGGCAGGTAGATCACCTCCCAACCCTGCCGCGTGGCACGGCTGAAGGCGTAGACCGGGCCGGACGGGGTGCTCACCGGCCCGATACGGACGACCTTCCGCGGCTCCCGCAGCAGGCGCGGATCGAGGGAAGGAGACTCCTCCCAGGGCGAGAGTGCCACCCGGCCGTCAGCCCAGTAGAGGGCGAAGAGGGCGGGGCCGGTGATGTCCTCCACCTGGGAGGCGGCCGGCCCCCCCTTGAGGAGACCCGCTTCGACGTCCTCCAGCCGGTCGCCGCGCAGTTGGAACCCTGGTCGCGGCATCAGCCAGTAGCGCACCGTCCCCCAAGGGCGGCCGGCGAAACGCAGCTCCGCCTGTCCCGGGATCAGAGTCTCCTCCCAGAGCGGCAGCCCCAGATCCTGCCAGGAGGGCGAGTTGGTGTCGATGCCCCCCTCTGCGGCCAGCGGGATGCCGAACGAGAAGGAGGACGGGACGCCTTCCAGCGGCTCCACCACCACCGCCGACAGCGCGTGCGGGCGCGCCAGGGGGGAGTCGCGCCAGAGGGCGAAGGCCAGGTCCTGCCGCTCCAAGCCGGCGTCGGCGCGCGGCACCAGATCCCTCAGGTCGTAGGACTGGAAGTGGGCCCGGAGGCCTTTCTGGAGCTCCGAGATCGCCTGCTCGGACGGTGGCGCGAGCCGGTCCAGCAGCCCGGGCCCGGCCTCGGCGCGCAGACGGAGCCGGTAGCCGACCTCCCAGCTCCCCATCGCCACCAGCACGGAAAACAGGGTGAGGACCCCCAGCCCGATGCCCTGGCCCAGCCGGCGGTGCCGCGCGTAGAACGCGGTGACCGCGCCGCCGGCGGCGAGCAGCGGCAAGGCGGCCCAAGGGTGGTTGGAGAGCATGCCTCCGGCCAGCAGCAGCAGCACGGCGAGCCAGGCCCAGCGGTCCCGCGGCCGGGTCGGCGCCGGCAGGGTGAGGCCCCGGAAGCAGAGCAGGCCGAAGGCCGCGGCGGTCCACGCGAGCCTCAGGGCGTGGGCCACGGGCGGCACCAGGATGCTCGAGGACAGGTCCAGCGGACCCCGCAGCCACTGGAGCCCACAGGCCGCGGCGGCGAGCAGCAGCACGGTGACCACTCCCCATACCGGGATCCACCGGGCCCCCCAGGGAGGGCCCGCCCTCCCCGCGAAGTGGCGGCCGGTCAGCCCCAGGGCCGCGATCAGGAGCCCGGCTTCGAGAGCGATCAGCGCGAAGAGGGGCAGCGCCGCCGCCATCCCCGCGGCGAAGGCACCGCCGAGGACGTTGGCCGCGATCCAGAACCGGCGCTCGCGGATTTTTCCGGTCGGGAACACGCCCGGCGCGAGGATCAGCCCGAGCGCCCGCGTCGCCGCTTGCGACAGCAGGGCGAAGGCGATGGCCGCCCACGCCACCCGGCGTGCCCACGGCCGTTCCGCCGGCGCCCCGGGAGCCCCTTCCAAGGCGGGATCGATGACCAGGGTCGGGGCTCCTTCGGCACGCACCTGGATCGCGCCGGGCAGCGCCTGGGCGGGATCGTCCACCACCGACCAGCGCTGCGGCCGGTCGAGACCCGGGAACGGCAGGACGTGGGTGGGGAAGCTGGCGCCGGCGACGATCCGCCAGGGCCGCCGCGCCTCGTCCAGGGGGGCGACGGCAAGAAACGTCACGGCGCTCCAGCCGACCGCGCTGTGCAGGCCGTCGCGGGGCAGGCTGTCCGGCCGGGGCTCGTGGAGCAACCCCTCCCCCGCCCAGGCGATGGCGGTGCCGTCCGGGTCGAGCAGCAGCAGGGCCCGGCGCTCCCGCCCGCGGGTGGGCTGGAGCGCGGCCAGCCGGCTGAACGCGGCCAGGCGCTCCTCCCGCGTCTCGGGCGGCCGGCCGACGGCCGCCACCGCCCTCTGCGCCTCGTCCCGCAGTCCATCCCACAGCTCGGCGTACTCCCGCCGCGCCTCCCCCACCCAATCGCGCGATGACGAGCGGGCCTGCCGCTCCTCCAGCCATCCCGCCACCAGCGCCGTGGCCGACACCGCCAGCGCGATGGTGACCACCACCACCTCGCGGCGGGGCGGGCGCGTCCAGAGCCAGAGGACGGTGAGGAGCGCCAGGGCCAGCGCCGGCCACGGCAGCGGCAGGAAGGGCGCCGAGACGGTACCCAGGAGCAGGGCGAGGTTGAGGATTCGGGATCTCAAGGGTTGTTGGAGCCCCGCAATGGGACGGGGCTCACCCCTGGACTAAACCGCACGGATCACTCCCCGCTTCCCGTTGCTCCCGGCCGGCCGAGCATGGGGATGTCGACGCCGTGCCGGCGGCCGAACTCGATCGCCTCGGGATAGCCGGCGTCGGCGTGGCGGACGACCCCCATGCCGGGATCGCCGGTGAGCACCCGCTCGAGCCGCGCCGCCGCCGCCTCGGTGCCGTCGGCGACGATCACCATGCCGGCGTGCAGCGAGTAGCCGATGCCGACGCCGCCGCCGTGGTGGACCGACACCCAGGTGGCGCCGTTGACCGCGTTGAGCATCGCGTTGAGCACCGGCCAGTCGCCGATGGCGTCGGAGCCGTCGAGCATCCCCTCGGTCTCGCGGTTGGGCGAGGCGACCGAGCCGCAGTCCAGATGGTCGCGGCCGATGACGATGGGCGCCTTGACCCGGCCCGACGCCACCAGCTCGTTGAACACCCGGCCGGCCCGCGCCCGCTCGCCGTAGCCGAGCCAGCAGATGCGCGCCGGCAGCCCCTGGAAGGCCACCCGCTCCCGGGCCAACCGGATCCAGCGCGCCAGCGCCTGGTCCTCGGGGAAGGTGGCGAGGATCGCCTCGTCGGTGACCGCCAGGTCTTCGGGATCGCCGGAGAGGACCGCCCAGCGGAACGGGCCCTTGCCCTCGCAGAACAGCGGCCGGATGAACAGGGGCACGAAGCCGCCGATCTTGAAGGCGCGGTCCACGCCAGCCTGGAGCGCCTGGCCGCGCAGGTTGTTGCCGTAGTCGAAGGTGACCGCCCCCCGCTCCTGGAGCACCAGCATGGCGCGCACGTGGGCGGCCATCGACTCCATGGAGCGGGCGATGTAGGTCTCCGGGTCCTCCTGGCGCAGGCGCAGCGCCTCGTCGTAGCGCAGGCCGTGGGGGACGTAGCCCTGGAGCGCGTCATGAGCGGAGGTCTGGTCGGTCAGCGCGTCGGGGACGAGGCCGGCGGCCACCAGGTGCTCGAGGAGCTCGACGGCATTGGCCTCGACGGCGATGGACACGGCCTGGCGCCGGTCGCGGGCGGCGAGGGCACGCTCGACGCCGGTGCGGATGTCCGGGGCGACCTCATCCAGATAACGGGTGGCGAGCCGCCGCTCGATGCGGCTGCGGTCCACCTCGGCGACCAGGCAGACCCCCTCGTTCATGGTGACGGCCAGCGGCTGGGCGCCGCCCATGCCGCCGAGGCCGGCGGTGACGGTGAGGCGTCCGGCGAGGCTCCCCCCGAAGTGCTGGCGGGCGCACTCGGCGAGGGTCTCGTAGGTCCCCTGGAGGATGCCCTGCGTGCCGATGTAGATCCACGAGCCGGCGGTCATCTGGCCGTACATGGTGAGGCCGAGCCCTTCCAGGCGCCGGAACTCGTCGGCCGTTGCCCAACGGGGGACGAGCATGGAGTTGGCCAGGAGCACGCGGGGAGCTTCCGTATGGGTCCGGAAGACCGCCACCGGCTTGCCGGACTGGACGAGCAGGGTCTCGTCGTCGCCCAGCCGCTTCAGCGTAGCGACGATGGCCTCGAAGCACTCCCAGTTGCGCGCCGCCTTGCCCGAGCCGCCGTAGACCACCAGCTCCTCCGGCCGCTCGGCGACCTCCGGGTCGAGATTGTTCATCAGCATCCGCAGCGCCGCCTCCTGCTGCCAGCCGCGGCAGGAGATCTCGGTGCCGCGGGGGGCGCGGACGGTACGGGGAGAGGCGGCCTCGGGCCTCGGCTCGGTGGCGATGGTGGTGGTCATGGGCGTATTGTATCCGCGCCACGCGATAGGAGGATGCCATGGGGACGCTGACCCGCCTCTATGGGGAGCGCCTGGCGCTCCTCACCGACCTCTACCAGATCACCATGGCCTATGCCTACTGGAAGTCGGGGACCTTCCGGAAGGAAGCGGCCTTCCATCTCCACTACCGGAAGAACCCGTTCGGCGGCGGCTATGCGGTGGCGTGCGGGCTCGAGCCGGTCCTCGACTTCCTGGAGGGGTTCCGCTTCGGCGACGAGGAGCTGGGCTACCTCGCCGGCCTCCGGGGCAACGACGGCGCGCCGCTCTTCGAGAGGAGCTTCCTCGACTACCTGCGGGAGATGACGTTCCAGTGCGACGTCGACGCCATCCCGGAGGGGACGGTGGTCTTTCCCCAGGAGCCGCTGTTGCGGGTGGCCGGACCGATCGTCCAGTGCCAGATCCTCGAGACCGCGCTCCTCAACCTGATCAACTTCCAGACGCTCGTCGCCACCAAGGCCTCGCGGGTCTGCCTGGCGGCCGACGGCGATCCGGTGATCGAGTTCGGGCTGCGCCGTGCGCAGGGGATCGATGGCGGACTGGCCGCCGCCCGTGCCGCCTACGTCGGCGGCTGCGTCGCCACCTCGAACCTGCTGGCCGGCCATCTCTTCGACATTCCGGTCAAGGGGACGCATGCCCATAGCTGGGTGATGTCCTACCCCTCCGAGCTGGAGGCATTCCAGGCCTACGCCGAGGCCCTGCCC
Source organism: Thermoanaerobaculia bacterium (assembly GCA_035628695.1). GTDB lineage: Bacteria > Acidobacteriota > Thermoanaerobaculia > Multivoradales > UBA5704 > DASPJI01. The sequence continues at coordinate 17,085 of DASPJI010000810.1, forward strand.
AACAACTGCGTCTTCCTGGTGGATACCTACGACACTCTGGAGGGGGTGCGCAACGCCACCCGCGCCGGCCGCTGGCTGCGCGAGCACGGCCACGAGATGGTGGGCATCCGCCTCGACTCGGGCGACCTCGCCTATCTGAGCATCGAGGCCCGCAAGATCCTCGACGAGGCCGGCTTCCCCGAGGCGGGCATCACCGCCAGCAACGACCTGGACGAGGAGGTCATCACCAGCCTGAAG
>DASPJI010000811.1:0-7446 GCA_035628695.1 Thermoanaerobaculia bacterium
CCGATGGTCCAGATGGTCTCTGCCGTGCCCCAGCCTGCTGCCTGGAACGCGACCGCCCCCGTGACGCCCGTGGGAAGTGATCCGGTGCACCAGCTCCTGGCGCAGCAGCTCCAGCTCATGACCTACCAGGTCGACCTGCTCCGACAAAGGGGAGGGGCTGCTACGTACCCCGTCGCGGAGCCGCCCCGCCCGGCCCAGCTCCCGCAGGCCGTCCCCGCGGCCGCCGCGGCGGAGCCGGTCCGGCCTGTGGCGTCCGCTCCGCCCGCACCGGTGCAGGCGGTGGCGCCGGCTCCTGCCCAGGTGCCGGTCTCCCCGGCGGCTCCTGCCGCCGCGCGGCCTGGGGCCGAAGCCTTCGGCCCGTTCCAGCCGCTGGAAGTGGGGCTGGGGGATCGGCTGACACCTCACCAGCAGGAGGCCCTGACCACGTTCATCGAGGAGTACACGAGCCGGACGCGGGAGTCGAAGCGGATGACCCAGCAGTACCGTCCGTACCTCGCGGATACGCGGGGAACGGTGGGTTTCCGGATGCTCTGGAAAGAGATGATCTATCCCATCGCGGGCAGCCGCTCCCATGGCTCCCGGGTCTGGGACGTCGACGGGAATGAGTACATCGATATCTCTTTGGGGTTTGGCCTGCATCCGTTCGGGCACTCACCGGACTTCATCGATCACGCCCTGCGCGAGCAACTCGACCTGGGCATCGCCGTCGGCCCGCAATCGGCTCTGGCCGGAGAGGTGGCGGAGCTGTTCTGCGAGGTGACGGGGGTCGAGCGGGCCATGTTCTGCAACTCCGGCACCGAGGCGGTCATGGGCGCCATCCGGGCGGCCCGCGTGGTCACGCGCCGTAACAGGATCGCAGTGTTCACGGGTGCCTACCATGGTTGGGCGGATACCACTCTGGTCCGGTCGGTGACCCGGGACGGCGTGCGCGAGTCGGCGCCGCTGGCCTCCGGCGTCTCGCCGCTCGCGGTCCAGGATGCCCTGGTGCTGGACTACGGCAAGCCCGAGGCTCTGGAGACCATCCGGGCGCACGGCCGCGAGCTCGCTGCGGTGCTGGTGGAACCGGTCCAGAGCCGGCGCCCCGAGTTCCAGCCACGGGAGTTCCTGCACGAGCTGCGCCGCATCACGGAGGAGAACGGCATCGCCCTGATCTTCGACGAGATGATCACAGGCTTGCGCATCCATCCCGGCGGCGCCCAGTCGTGGTTCGGCGTGCGCGCCGACCTGGCGACGTACGGCAAGCTGCTCGCCGGCGGGCTGCCCATCGGCGTCGTCGCCGGCCGGGCCCCCTTCATGGACGTCTTGGACGGCGGGATGTGGAGCTTCGGAGACAGCTCCTATCCGCAGGCGGAGAAGATCTTCTTCGCCGGAGCCTTCTTCAAGCATCCGCTGACCATGGCGGCGATGAGGGCGATCCTGCTCCACATGAAGGAGAAGGGGCCGCGCCTCCAGGAGGAGCTCAACCGCCGGACCACCTGGCTTGTCGACACGTTGAACGCCTACATGCGGGAGAACCAAGTTCCGGTCCAGGTGGTCCACTTCGGGTCCCTGTTCCGCTTCCGGCTGGCCAACGATCTCAAGTTCAAGGAGCTCTTCGGCCACCAACTCCTGCTCCGCGGCGTCTTTTACTCGCCAGAGTCGGGCAACTGCTTCCTGAGCACGGCCCACAGCCAAGAGGATCTGGACTATGTCATCCGCGCCGTCAAGGAAAGTGTCCAGGCCATGCGACGGGCGCAGTTCTGGCCCAGCCAACCGGACGCCCCCACGGGTGGCGGGCCCGGCGGTGGCGAAAAGGCGCGGGGCGAGCGCCCCGCGGTCACCGTCACGGCGACCGCGAGCGCTCCGGCCGGCGCCGTGGCGCTGAACGCCACGCCGCGCGCGGTGTCCTCCCGTGCGGTGGGGATGCAGTTCGGCATGTTCTTCTTCGGGAGCTACGATCCGGGCGATCGTGACAAGTACGAGCTGGTGATCGAAGGCGCACGTTTCGCCGACCGCCATGGTTTCTCCGCGGTCAGCGTGCCGGAGCGGCATTTCCACCCGCTGGGCGGCTTCTCGCCCAATCCCTCGGTCGTCGCGGCGGCGCTCGCCCGTGAGACCGAGCGCCTGCAGCTCCGGGCCGGCAGCGTCGTCGTTCCGCTGCATCATCCCATCCGCATCGCCGAGGAATGGGCGATGGTGGACAACCTGTCCGGAGGGCGGGTAGGCATCTGCTTCGCCTCGGGGTGGCACCCTGACGACTTCGTGTTCGCACCGGATTCCTATGACAAGCGGCGGGTGCTGATGACCGAGGGGATCGAGACGGTGCGCAGCCTCTGGCGTGGAGAGACGGTGCGAACGCGCAGCGGCACGGGCCAGGATCTGGACGTGAAGCTCTACCCCATGCCGATCCAGAAGGAGCTCCAGATCTGGCTCACCGCGGCTCATGCCGAGACCTATCGCAAGGCCGGGGAGATCGGCGCGGGGGTCCTTAGCAATCTCCTGGGCCACTCCATGGATGAGCTGCGACAGAGAATCAAGCTGTATCGCGACACACTGGCGGAGCATGGGGATCCGCGGTCGGGGCACGTCACCATGCTCGTGCACAGCTTCCTCGACGAGACCGTTGAGAAAGCCAGAAGCCGCGCCCGGCAGGGGTTCCACGGCTACATTCGGTCGTCCTTCCACTTGGTCAGCAACCAGATCGAGAGGTCGGGACAGGGCGATGCCCTGGCCCGGCTCTCGGACGACGATCGGGAGCTCCTGCTGGCCAACACCGCCGACCGCTACCTGCGTTCGTGCACCCTTATCGGCACGCCGGACTCCTGCGCCGAGCTGGTGGAGACGCTGAGCGACATGGGGGTCGACGAGATTGGCTGTTTCATCGATTTCGGCGTCGACGGTGGAGCGGTGCTGGAGAGCCTGGATGCGTTGCGGGAGCTCAAGGACCGATTTCAGGAGAGGCTGCGGCCCACCGCTGACGAGCTGTCCCCGGTCATCTCTCTGGCCAGCCGTGTTCGTGGCGGTGCGGAGACCCGGCCGCAGGAGATCACCGCTCCCGCCACGGAAGGGCAGAAGGGTCTCTGGATCCTGGCTCAGATGGGGCCCGATGCCTCGCGAGCCTACAACGAGTCGTTCGTGCTGGAGATGCGTGGGCCTTTCGAGCGCGAGGTGATGCGACGGGCCCTCGACCGCATCGTCGCCCGTCATGATGCCCTGCGCACGACCTTCAGCGAGGATGGCTCCCTCCAGCGGATCGCGGCCCACACCGATCTGGAGCTGCCTCTTCTCGACCTATCGGCCCTGCCGACGGACGAGCGGACCGCCGCGTTCACCGCCTGGAAACGACAGCAGGTCTGCGACGTCTTCGACCTGCTCAACGGCCCCACCCTGCGCCTGAGCCTCGTCCGGCTCGGGCCGGAGCACCACGTCCTGGCGTTCACCACCCATCACATTGTCACCGACAGCCGGTCGAGTGGCGTCATCCTGCGGGAGCTCTCGAGCCTCTATGCCGCGGAGCGTGAGGGGCGGGATCTCGAGCTTCCGCCGGCCACGCAGTTCCGGGAGCATATCGCCCGCCGTACCCCCGAAGAGGCCTGGCAGGAGAGGGAGCGGGCCGAGGCTTTCTGGCAGACCCAGTTCCAGGACGGTGTGCCGGCTCTCGAGCTGCCCACCGACCGGCCGCGGCCAGCCGTCCAGACGTTCGCCGGCTCCCGCGAGCACGGGCACCTGGAGGGCAGGCTCTGTGATCGTCTGAGACGGCTCGCCTCCCGCCAGGGTTCCACGTTCTACATGACCCTGGTGGCGGGCTTCCAGCTCCTGCTGCACAAGCTCAGCGGACAGGAATCCGTGGTGGTGGGCGCGGACGCCATCGATCCGTCTGTCCGTGCCGGGGCGATGGTGGGGTACACCATCAACCCGTTACCGCTGCGCAGTAATCTCAACGGGGACCCGCGGTTCACGGATTTCCTGAAGGGAGTCAAGCGTAGCCTGCTGGAGGGCTTCGCGTATCAGGGCTACTCGCTCACCGGCCTGGTTCAGAAGCTTCAGGCCGAGCACCGCGACCACAGCCGTCCGGCTCTGTTCGCGGCGTCCATCAACCTCGAAGGGGGAGGGACGCTGAGCCTGCCGGGGCTGGAGGTGGACATCGCTCCGAACCTGCCGCCGGCGTCGCGCTTCGACCTCGGTCTCAACCACATCGAGAGAGGCGCCGAGATCGAGGTCGTGTGTGAGTACAACACCGACCTGTTCGATGCCACGACGATCCGCCGCTGGTTGGACGACTACCGGGCCCTCCTGACCGCCATCGCGGATCATGCCGACCAGCCCGTGTCGGTGCTCCACGCGCTGGCCGAAGGGGAGCGCCACCAGACCCTCGTCGAATGGAACGATTCTGCCCGCGAAGGGTTCGCAGCGCACACGTTCCAGCGTCTGTTCGAGATCCAGGTGAAGTCCACGCCGCGGGCGCGGGCGGCCCTGTGCGAAGGGGAGGCGGTGACCTATCGCGAGCTCAATGCCCGGGCAAACCACTGCGCCGCGCTGCTGGCCGGGCAGGGGGCCGGGCCGGAGACGCGGGTCGCTCTGGTGGCCGACCGCGGGATCGATTTTCTGGTGGCGATCCTGGGTGTGTTCAAGGCCGGCGCAGCGTACCTGCCGATCGAACCCAGGGACCCGACGCCCCGGCAGGCACAGATTCTGGCGCGCAGTGGCGCCTCGCTGGTCCTGGTGTCGCGGGAGCTCGCTCCCGCCCTGGCCGAGGTCGCCGAGTCGTTGCCTGCTGGCGCCAGGCCACGGCTGTTGGTGATGGAGGAGGCCTGCCGCGGCGAGGGAGGGCAGACGAACCCGGAGCCGCGCCAGCAGGGGAACGGCCTCGCCTATGTGATCTACACCTCGGGCTCCACCGGCATGCCCAAGGGGGCCATGATCGAGCAGCGCGGCATGCTCAACCACCTCCTGGCCAAGGTGACCGACCTGGACCTCACGGCGACGGACCGGGTGGCGCAGACGGCATCGCAGTGTTTTGACATCTCGGTCTGGCAGTTCCTGGTGCCTCTGATCGTGGGCGGCTCCGTTCACATCGTCCCCCGCGAAGTGGTCCAGGATCCGGTACGCCTGCTGCCTGCCCTGGAGGAGGCGGGGATCACGGTGTTCGAGACGGTTCCCTCGCTGCTGCGCCTCCTCGTCGCGGAGGCCGCCGGACGGGGACCCGCGAGGCCGCCGCTGCCCGCCCTGCGCTGGCTTCTCTCGACCGGCGAAGCGCTGCCGCCGGACCTTTGCGACGAGTGGCACCGGCACTGCCCCGGCGTGCCCCTGGTCAACGCCTACGGTCCGACCGAGTGCTCCGACGATGTCACCCATCAAGTGCTGCGGGCCGCTCCGGGACGCCGTTCCGACCGGATCCCCGTGGGGCGTCCCATCGTCAATACCCAGCTCTATGTGGTGGGCCGCTCCCTGGAGCCTTTGCCCATGGGAGTGGCGGGCGAGCTCTGCGTGGGAGGGTTCGGAGTCGGACGCGGTTATCTGGGCGAGCCTGCGCGCACCGCGGAGGTCTTCGTACCCGATCCGTTCGCGGAGGCGCCGGGCAGCCGCCTCTATCGGACCGGCGACCTTGCCGCCTGCCAGCCGGACGGCGCCACTGATTTCCGCGGCCGCCGGGATCATCAGATCAAGGTGAGGGGTTTCCGTATCGAGCTGGGCGATATCGAAACGGCTCTGGAACGCCACCCCGCCGTCGCCGAAACAGTGGTCGTCAACCGCCGGCTCGGGGAAGGGGACACGCGTCTGGTGGCCTACGTCGTCGCCGCTCAGGACCGGCGGCCCGACGCCGCAGAGCTGCGGGCGTTCACCAAGGGGGAGCTCCCCGACTACATGGTCCCGTCGGCCTTCGTCTTCCTGGATGCTCTGCCGCTGACGCCCAACGGCAAGATCGACCGTAAGGCCTTGCCGGCGCCGGAGCCGGCAGAGGGCGAGACCGGGCTCACCGCGACTCGCAATCCTGTCGAGGATCTGGTCGCGGGCATTTGGGCACAGGGGCTCGGGACGGAGCAGGTGAACGCGCACGATGACTTCTTCAGCCTGGGTGGCCACTCGCTCCTGGCCACGCAGATCCTGGCGCGGGTCCGTCAGGCGTTCCAAGTCGATCTCTCGCTGCGGGCCCTTTTCGAGGCTCCGACTCTTTCGGGTTTCGCGGCGCGGGTCGAGGAGGCCATGAAGCAGGCGCGGGGAGTCGCGGCTCCGCCTCTGCGGCGGGTCCCCGGAGGCGCCGGCGGCGAGCGGATGCCTCTCTCCTTCAGCCAGCAGCGGCTCTGGTTCCTCGACCAGCTCCAGCCGGGCAGTCCCGCGTACAACCTGCCGAGCGCCCTACGTCTGCAGGGCCCGCTGGACATTGCGGCGCTGGGCGCCGCACTGGACGAGATCCTCCGCCGCCACGAGTCGCTACGCACTCGCTTTGAAGCGGCCGGCGGCGAGCCTTTCCAGGTGATCCAGGAAGCGGAGCCCCTGCCTCTACCGCTGCTCGACCTCTCCGCCCTGCCGCAGGTATCGCGGGAGCACGAGGTCCGCCGCCTTGCGTCCGAGGAGGCGAAGCGTCCTTTCGATCTCGCCCGCGGACCGTTCCTGCGGGTCACCCTGGCGCGGCTCGCGCCGGAGGAGCACACCGTCCTCTTCACCACCCATCACGTGGCCAGTGACGCCTGGTCGATGGGAGTGCTGATCCGCGAGGTCGGCGCCTTGTTCTCGGCGTTCGCCGAGGGTAGGCCGTCGCCTCTCTCGCAGCTGGCCCTCCAGTACTCGGACTTCGCCTATTGGCAGCGGAACTGGCTGCGCGACGAGACACTGGAGGCGCAGCTCGCTTACTGGCGTCAGCGGCTGGCGAAGGTGCGGACCCCGATAAACCTGACGGTGGACAAGGCGCGGCCGGCGGTCCAGACGTTCCGGGGCGCCTCCCTGGTCTTCTCCCTCTCGGCCGAGCTCGGCCGCAAGGCCAAGGCGCTCGCGCGGCAGCAGGGGGTGACGCTGTTCATGGTTCTGCTGGCCGCCTACCAGACCCTGCTCAGCCACTGGTCCGACAGCAAGGACATCCTCGTCGGCTCGCCCATCGCCTACCGCAACCACGTCGAGCTCGAGGAGCTGATCGGCTTCTTCTCCAACGTCCTGGTGCTGCGGACCGAGCTGTCCGGCGATCCGACCTTCAACGAGCTGCTGGCGCGGGTTCGCGAAGTAACCCTGGGCGCTTACTCCCACCAGGACGTGCCGCTCGAGAAGCTGGTGGAGGAGTTGCGGATCGAGCGCAATCTGGCCTACAACCCGCTGGTGCAGGTCGCGTTCACGCTGGACAACACACCGCAGGAGAACCTGGGCATCTCAGATCTTGCCCTCAGCCCTCTGGACGTGGCGGTGGAGACCACCCCCTGGGACCTGACCTTGAACGTGGTGGACGGCGGGCGCGATCTCGCCGCGACGCTGCAGTAC
>DASPJI010000812.1:0-5214 GCA_035628695.1 Thermoanaerobaculia bacterium
CGCAGGCCAGGCCGGTGTTGGCGTAGCTGGTGCTGGTGGTGGTGGCGATCTGGGTGTAGGGACCGCCCGGCGTGGTCGAGCGCAGGATGCGGTACTCGGTGGCGCCGGCGACGGCACCCCACGACAGGTTGATCTGCGAGCCGGAGAGGGAGGCGGAGACGCCGGCCGGGGCGGACGGCGGCGTGCAGGCCGTGCCGTTCTCCTCGATCGCCGCGGTCCAGATCTCCTCGCGGGCGTTGTTGCGGCGGTCAGTCCACACCGGGAAGAAGACGCCGGCGTAGCCGGACATGCCGTTGTAGTCGCCGTACTGGTTGCCGCTGTCGGAGCCGGCGACCGTCTCGTCGGTCTGGGCGGTGGTCACCTTGAGCGGCGTGCTCCAGCTCGCGCCGTCGTCGAAGGAGGCCTGATAGTAGACGTTGGTCTTCTTGCGGCCCGGATCGTCCACCGTGTCGTAGTACATGATCGCGAGCTGGCCGTTGGTCTCGTCGACCACCAGCCAGGGGTTGAACTGGTCGTTCAGCCCGGCCTGGTTGTTGATCTTGACCGGGGTCGACCAGGTGGAGCCGCCGTTGGTGGAGCGGGAGACGAAGATGCGGGTCTTGCAGGTGGAGCCGGTGTTCGAGCCGGGCTCGTTGGCGGCGCTGGTGCAGCCGGAGTCGCCCGACAGATCGGTCCAGGCCACGTAGACGTTGTTCTTGGTGGCGGTCCGGTAGGCGCCGCCCGTGGCATAGATCAGGATGCGGCGGCCGTTGAACGCGGGCACGCCGATGTCATAGCCGTCGAAGGCGGTGGTGACGATGACCGGGGCGCCCCAGCTCGTGCCGCCGTTGGTCGACTTCGAGACCAGGATGCGGCGGTTGCTGGTGGCCGGCCAGAAGACGAAGGCGTCACCAAAGGAGTTGGTCTTGACGTCGCAGCCGATCGCCGTGCCGGTGGTCTCGGCGCCGCTGATCTGGATCGGCGTGCCCCAGGTGCCGGAGGTGCCGGGGGTGCGGCGGTTGACGAACTGCGGCAGGCCGTTGTGCCAGCACACGTAGATGGTGTCCTTGAACGGTGAGGTGGCGCTGTGGTCCACCCACATCATCTGCTTGTCGGTGTTGGTCTGGCTGCCGGAGATGGTGCCCTCGAGGGTCCAGGTGGCGCCGCTGTTGGTGGACTTGAAGGAGTGGAGGCGGAGCTGGGTGCCCGAGGAGTTGATGCCCATCGTGGTCGCCCACGCCGTGCCGTCGGACGTCCAGTCCACCGTCGGGTCGGAGTTGAAGGCCGCGCCGGTCGGGAGCGGCAGGTAGGTCTGGCCCCAGGTGGCGCCGCCATCGGTGGAGTAGAACTGGAGCTGCTGGCCGTTGCCGCCGATGTTGTTGGCGCCGCCGATGATCTTGCTGTTGTCCCAGTAGTTCACCCGGACGTCGGACTCGGAGCGCGGGTTGGCGGCCGCGCCGGAGACCCGCTGGTTGGTGCCGGCGGTGACCTCTTCGACCATGGTGAGCACCCGGTCACCGCGCTTCGAATGCGAGGGGTTGCCCGGCACGAGGTCCTGGTGGGTGATCATCCACTCGTGGACCTCCTTGAGGACGTGGGGATAGCCGCCCATCGGATCGGCGGGGCTGTACTCGACCTCGGGGTGGGCCTTGCGGTAGATCACCCGCAGCCAGGCCGGCACCGGGATCTTGTCGTTGGACTCCTCCTCGCGGAGGAGCTGGAAGTCCTGGTTCTCACGGATCAGCTTCTCGAGCTTGCTGCCCTTCTGAACCTTGTCCTTCTGGATCTGCTCGTCGACCGACAGCCACTTGGGGGCCGCGAAGGCGGCCACCGGCAGGATCAACAGGAGCATGACGGCAAACAAAGACCATTTACGCATTTCTAACAATCCTCCTGAATAGGCACTACGTTCAAGCACCACGTCACGGACACATTGGGACGCCTCTTCCTGCCTCAAACGACTCGAGGAGGTGGTGGCTCCACCCTGATATCCGAGACGAAACCGGCCAACGTCAGAAATGTAGAAAAGCCCGAACGACCTCTGCACGGTCGGTGCGCCAACCTTTGATCACGGCTATACTCAAAGGCGCGTACCGACGCCGATGACAACATCCCAACCCCTTGCTGCTGCGTATCGCGGCCGTGACGGGGCAGGGTGAGAGTCGAGGTGTGCGGTCACTTACCTAGAGAAGTGCCTGCCAGGGTCAAAAGCGCGCCAACCTTTTTCCGGAAAGTTTCGGCGCCGTCACCGGGCCGCCCTCACCCGCGGGCAGGAGGGGTAGGGAGACCGGAGAGCCGGGCTTGCCTGTTGGGCCTCTTGGACACACAATACAGCGGCTCGTGACAAGCTCTGAGGTCCTGCCGTCGATCCGCCGTGGGTCGGTCCACGGGAGGCGCGAGGATGGAGGCCCTTTTGCTGAAAGACTTCTTGCGTACGGTGAGCCTCTTCCGGGACCTGGCCGAGGAGCAACTCGCCCACCTGGCGTCCATCGCCGGCGAGGTGAGCCATCCGGCCAAGCAAGTCATCTACCGGGAGGGTGACCCCGTCGATGCCTTCTATGTAGTGAAGGACGGGCTGGTGACCGTCTTCCGGGAGGTGCCCGGCCAGCCGCTGGAGATCCTGGCGCGGCTGGAGCGCGGCGGCTACTTCGGCGAGATGGGGCTGCTGAACGACAAGGCGCGCCGCTACGCCTCGGCCCGCACGCTCCTGCCCTCGGTGCTGCTGCGAATCGAGAAGAGCGACCTGATCGCGCTGCTGACGGCGAACCCGGCGCTGGAGCTCAAGTTCCGCGCCGAGGTCATCCGCCGGCACGGGGTGAGCGTCTCGGCGCTCCTGGCGCTGGCCGGGCAGCGGGACGTCCGCATCCAGCTCGGGGCGGAGGCGACGGCGGACATGGAGGACGGCTCCCGGCACGCCCTGCTGCTGGACAACCTGTCGCTGGGCGGGGTGGGGCTGTCGCGGGTGCCGGCGGAGTGGTACGTGGGGCAGCCGGTCTGCTTCACCCTCGGGACCCAGGCCGAGCCGGCGCTGCTGCGCGTCCGCGGCAAGATCACCTGGCGGGAGGGGGAGCACGCCGGCATCGCCTTCGACGCCGAGACCGCCGGCGACGCCCGCCAGGTCTACCGCGCGCTCCGGAGCTTCCTCGACACCCACAAGTGACAGGGATCATGAGCGGACCCCGACCCGAGGACGCGCAGTCCATCGACGCCGTGGTGACGGCGCTGTACGAGGTCCTCTCCGGTCCCGCCGGGCCGCGGGACTGGGAGCGGCAGCGCTTCTTGCTCGCCCCCTGGGCGCTGCTGATGCCCACCCGGCCCCGTCCTGACGGCGGCCATGGGGTGGAGGTCTTCGACGCCGGAGGGTACGCCGCCTCGCGCGGGCCGCTGCTCCTCCAGACCGCCTTCTACGAAACGGAGATCGCCCGCCGCGTCGAGCGCTTCGGCAACATCGCCCACGTCTGGAGCACCTACGAGTCGCGCCGGGCGCCGGGGGAGGAGCCGTTCATGCGCGGCATCAACAGCATCCAGCTCTACCACGATGGCGGCCGCTGGTGGGTCGTCGCCGTCCTCTGGGACAACGAGCGGGAGGGGCACCCGCTGCCGGCCGCCTACCTGCCCTGAGGAGATCCCATGCGCAGATGCCCTGTTTCCGGCCTCGCGGCCGCCGCCCTCCTCCTCTCTCTGAGCGGCTGCAGCACCACGACCCGGCTCCGTTGCGGCGCTCCGGCCACCCTGGCTCCGGTGGCGCCGGTGTCGGCCGCGGAGTGCGGGGTGGAGCAGCTGCCGGCGATGGGGGTCTGGCAGTTCGAGAACCTCGTCCTCGAGGGGGGAGGCGTGAAGGGGATCGCCTATGTCGGCGCGGTCCAGGTGCTCCACGAGGAGGGGGTGCTGGGGAACCTCAAGCGGGTGGCCGGCACCTCGGCCGGCTCGATCATGGCCGCCTTCATCGCGCTGCGCTACCCCATCGAACAGCTCGAGCAGCTGATGATGACCACCGACTTCACCAAATTCGAGGACGACGGCGACCGCGGGCCGGTCCGCCTGGCCGAGGACTTCGGCTGGTACAGCGGCCAGTACTTCCGGGACTGGGTGGGCTGTCAGGTCGAGAAGGTCACCGGCAACGCCGGCTTCACCTTCCAGGACCTGCACGCGGCGACCAACCCGGACGGCTCCCGCAAGTACCTGGACCTCTACATCGTCACCACCGACCTGTCGATCAAGGACTGGAAGGTCCTCTCCCACGAGACCGTGCCCTGCATGCCGATCGCCGAGGCGGTGCGCATGTCGGGATCGCTGCCGCTGGTCTGGAACGCGTTGCGCGAGGACCTGAGCGTCTACGCCGGCCCGGACTGCTCGCAGAAGCGGCCGGCAGGCGCGACGAGCGTCTTCGTCGACGGCGGAGTGCTGCGCAACTATCCGCTGGACCTCTTCGACCGGGCGAAGTTCATCCACGAGCACGCCCCCGACCCGGAGAAGGAGGAGGTCAACGGCCTCACCCTGGGGCTCCACCTCAACACCCCGGCCGGCACCGGCGCCGACCGTCCCATCGACAGCCTCCCCGACTATGTGAAGAGCCTGTTCGAGACCATCCTGGGGCTGCAGGTGGACCAGTTCGAGGCCGATCCCTGCAGCCTGGCCCGCTCGGCCCAGATCGACGACCTGGGTATCCCCACCGCCGACTTCAACCTGACCGAGCCGCAGAAGCGAGCCCTGATCTGCTCGGGCCGGCGCCACACCGGCGAGTACCTGCAGCGCTGGCGGCCGGACGAGGTGATGAAGCGCTGCCAGAGCGTGCGGTGAGGCGGGGAGGGACGAGAGCCGAGTCTGGCGTGGAGTGGAAAAAGTGCGTCGTGAAGATGTCGGCCCTACCCGGTTTTGCCCACGGGATCACGTAGCGGGGGAATTTTTGGTAGTCTTCCCTTCCGGTGCCGATCCCCCGTTCCTCGATCCGTCAAGAGATGCTCGCCGACCTCGCCGGCCCGGGAGGCGTGTGGGTGCTGACCGGTCCGCCGGGCATCGGCAAGTCCCATCTGGCGCGCCGGTTCCAGGACGAGCTGCCGTCCGGCGCGCGGATGGTCTGGGCGCGGGGGATCTCCCGGCAGGAGGCGCTCCGCCCCTTCTGGAGCGTGGCGCACGAGCTCCAGGAGGGGGCCCGGGCGAGGAAGATCGCGGCCGTGGCCCGGGGTGTCGCCCGGGAGGTCCGCTACCTCAAGGACTCGGTGGGAGCCCTGGTCG
>DASPJI010000813.1:0-10164 GCA_035628695.1 Thermoanaerobaculia bacterium
GAGTCGGCGATGCGGTCCTTGACCACGATCTTGCCCGCGGGGGCCTTGCCGTTGTGCTGCTCCCAGACCTCGTTCTCGGTGACGGTCTGGCCGGCGAAGCTCTCCTTGGCCGCCTCGTAGCCCCAGTCGCGGAAGGCCCCCTCGGTGAACTTCATGATGTTGCCCTTGTGCACCAGGGTGACGCTCTCGCGCCGGCACTCGACGGCGTAGGCGAGGGCCTTCTTGACCAGCCGCTTGCTGCCGGTGGCGGAGACCGGCTTGATGCCGATGCCGCTGTCCGGGCGGACCTGCTTGCCCATGGAGGCGAGGAAGTCGATGACCTTCTTCGCGTCGTCCGAGTTGGCCGGCCACTCGATGCCGGCATAGACGTCCTCGGTGTTCTCGCGGTAGATGACCATGTCGACCTTGCCCGGCTCCTTGACCGGCGAGGGGACCCCCTCGAACCAGCGCACCGGGCGCACGCAGGCATAGAGGTCGAGCACCTGGCGCAGCGTGACGTTCAAGCTGCGGATGCCGCCGCCGACCGGGGTGGTCAGCGGCCCCTTGATGGCGACGCGGTACTGGCGGATGGCGTCGAGGGTGTCCTCGGGCAGCCATTCGCCGGTCTGGTTGAACGCCTTCTCGCCGGCGAGGACCTCGAACCAGGCGATGGACTTGGCGCCGCGGTAGACCTTTTCGACCGCGCCGTCGAGGACGCGGCGGGTCGCGCGCCAGATGTCGGGCCCGGTGCCGTCCCCCTCGATATAGGGGATGATCGGCCGGTCGGGCACCTCGAGCCGCTCTTCACCCGCGTGCCAGACGATCTCCCGGCCGTCCGCGGGCGGTGTCAAGTTGTTGAATGTCCTGGACAAACCCGTGCTCCTCTCGGATGGAAACGTAGGGGGAAACGAGACGACGAGCCCGGCCCTCGGGCCGGGAGCCCCGCGTACGGTATCACAAGGGTCAAGGGGAGCGTGCCCGATTGGATAGGCCCCCCACTGGCCGCCGGACAAGCTCCCCCTTCCTTATTAGATAGGGGAGCGGGCCGGTCCGGGGATGGCCGGCAACCCGGTCCAAACTTTCTTGAAAGTCGTTGTCCTCGAAACACCCCCCAGCGGCAACATACATGGTGAAGGATCATCCATCCTGCCCGGCGGACTTGAACCGGATCCCGCCGGGCCTTTTTTTGCCCGCTCCCCGCCTGCCAGCCCGCCTCCCGGGGTCCTCTCCAAGAAAGTCGAAAAAAGTTCGATTCCCTTGTCCCGCTTTGGGCGGCTCAAGCGTCCATATCTCTTGAAGGATCATCCATCCTGCCCGGCGGATCGAACCGGATCTCCCGCCGGGCCTTTTTTATTCTCCCCTCTTCCAGAAAAGCAGAGACGCTCCCGGGCTGGACGAGGGGGACGGCTCCCATTGGCGCCAACTCGAGCCGCAGCGGGGTGGTGGTGCCTCCCCCCTGGGTGGCCGGGCGGGAGGGAGCGGGGAAGGTCAGGCGGGGGGTTCTTCTTCGCGCCAGCCATCCGAAGCGTCCGGGAAGCTCCCCGCTCCCTCGGAATCCCTCTTTTTGAATTGGAACGCATCCGGGACGCTCGGGAAGCATCCGAGGGCGCCGGACACTTTCCAGGCGAGTTGGAACCGATCCGGAACGCTCGGGAAGCATCCGGAGCGTCAGGATGCCATCCGCGGCGTCTGGATAGCATCCGCGGCGACGGGGCCCTTCCTTTTTCTTGGGGAATGAAGGGCGGGCCCCGGGACGCGGGACCCGCCGTCAGGGCGGCGTCAGACCTCGAGAAAGGTGACGCCCGTCTCACTGGACGGGTCCCGGTCCTCCACGATCCGCACCACCGACCAGCGCCGCCACTCGGGGAGCGACGGATTGGCGTCCGCCTCCTTCTTCTCCTCCAGCGCCTCCCAGACCGCGAACCAACGGCCGTAGGCATGGAAGACGTGCAGGCGCGCCGCGTCGGGACCGTAGTCCGGCACCCAATGGTTGCCGGGGTCCTCCCGGGCCTTCTCCACTTCTTCAGGCGTGGGATGGAAGTAGACGTGGACCACCAGCTCGTGCAAAACGCGGCGGGTGGATTCGGTGGGACGGGACAGATCGACGCGCGAAGGCGTACGATCATCTGAGCTGGGCATGAGGTGATACTCCTGTCCGGCTAGGCCTCGGGGAGTGAGCTTCCAACTCCTCCCCTTGGCCGTCTGGGACCCTGGGATCCCGGATGAGCTACGCGCTCACCTCGGAGACACAGCGGCCCTTACGGCTGTGCTGTGAAGCTGCGGCTTGATGTTCCTCCCGGCGACCTCCTTTCTGGTACGGCTTACGACCGCCCAAGACTACAACGCGACCGGAGGTGCGTCAAGAGGAAAATGGGGGATTCCTGCGGGAAAGTTGTGGAGTGCGGAGCGGTGTGAAAAACCCCCCTGTGACCTCCTCGCTCCCTACCGCCCGACCGCCCAGGGGGGAGGCACCACCGCCCTCCTAGCTCAGCCCTACCAGCGATCCCAAGGATCCGGCTCGACATCGGGGACCTTCGCCAGGACGCGCTCGAAGGCCTCACGGTTGCCCTCACGGGCAAGCCGCTCCAGGTAGTCACCCTCATTGAGGGCTGAAAGCCGTTGAGTGAGGACCGTGCTGACCAGTTGATCCAAGGACACCTTCTCCCCCTTCGCCAGATCCTCGAGTTGGCGGTAGAGAGAATCAGGCACTGTGATGTTGAGGCTCGCCATGACTAGCCCTCCACTCCTAGGATGCCAAGGAATTCCTTCGGTGTCACCACCTCGACCCCAAAACGCTCAGCCTCGATGAAGTCCCGCGAGTTGTAGGTCACAATGTACTTCGCTCGGGAGGCAAGGGCCAGCTCGAGCACCATCTCGTCGTCCGGGTCGCGCAGGAGCGGACGCCAGAGAAAGAAGATCTTCTGGCGATGCGCGATCGAGCACATATAGCGAATCACGTCCAGAACCTCCTCGCGTGCCAACCCCGTTGCACGACAGAGGACCTCTTCATACTCCAGAACCAGAGGCACCGAGACGCAGACCTCAAAGAGACCTGTACCCAACGCTGCGATTAGGCGTGCAGCGGGCCCCCTACGAGAGCGGAAAGCAGAGACAAGGATACTCGTGTCAAGGACTGAGCGCGCCAGCGGCATGGCTCCATGATATCTCCTCTGATCGAAGAGTCCCTACAAGGGCTCCACCAACGCCGCCCCCACCGCCCCGCAGAACGCCCCGTCCGGCAGGAAGCGCGATTCCCGGCCCATCATCTGGACGGTCAGGCGGAGGATCTCCTCCAGGGTGGGGTTGCCTTCCAGGGGGCTGCCGCCGAAGACGAGGGTGTCGAGATCCTGGGCATGGGCCACGGCGGCGCAGGCGATGGCGATGTTCTCGCCGAGGAGGCCCATGAGGGCGTGGGCGAGGTCGGCGGGCTCCCGGGAGCATAGCTTGGCGAAGTTGGAGGCGGTCAGGTCCGGAGGCAGGGCGATACCTCCCTCGGGGTAGACGTCGCGGACGAGGAGGTCCACTCCCCGGCGGTCGCCGCGCGCGGCGAGAGCGGTGACCTCGGCAAAGGAGCCGGTCCCGCAGAGGAGGCGCGCCAGGCCCAGGAGGGTGCCGCCTCCCAGCGCCATGCCTCCGACCCGGTGGACGGAATCGCCGATCTCCAGCATCGACGTCCCCGTTCCCAGGCTCACCAGCATGTAGCGCGGCGGCAGGGCCCAGCCGGCGCTCCCGGCCAGATGCGCGGCGCCGCGGGCCCAGGCGTCGAACTCGGATACCTGCCGGACGGGGATCCCTTCGAGGGCGGCCGCCAGCCGCGCGCCGCCGCCGCCGGTCACCCGGACCTCCCCGGGATTCCAGGCGGCGATCCGGCGCCGGACTTCCTGGACCGCGCCGGCAGGGAGGATCTCCTTCTCCGGATGGCCGGCCCGCGCGAGCTTCCAGAGGCTCGCTCCGGCGTCGATCCCCACTCTGCCCCGCTCGTCGCTCCCGGTCACGCGCTGGTGCCTCCGCTGAATCGTCCCTATCTAATAAGGAAGGAGCTGCTTCTCCAACGGCGCGTCGCAGCCTCCGGCGGCGTGCCGGAAGCTTCGGCGGCTTGGCGAAGAGTACGACAGCGCGCCGGAGCCTTCGGCAGCCCGTCGAAGCTTCCAAGGAGCCGTCGCAAGGTTGCGACGCGCCGCCAGAGATTGCAACGGCTCGCCGAAGAGTACGACGCCGGTCCGGAGTCTCCGGCAGCCCGTCGAAGCTTCCAACGGCCCGTCGAAGGATACGACGGCGCGCCGTATCCTTCGGCGGCGCGTTGGCAGCTTCGGCGGCGCGCCGGCAGCTTCCAACGCGCCGCCGAAGGTTGCGGCGCCCTGCCGGAGCTTGCAACGGGCCGCCGGAAAGTCCGACGGCACGCCGGAGGCTTCGCCGGCGCGTCCCCATGCTAGATTGCGCATGTCATGGATTGGGAACCGCTGATCGCCGCCGCCGCCGCCGTCCGGAGCCGCGCCTATGCCCCCTACAGCCACTTCCCCGTGGGCGCCGCGATCCTGATGGAGGACGGCTCCATCCACGCCGCGGCCAACGTCGAGAACTGCATCCCGGCGCTCTCCATCTGCGCCGAGCGCAACGCCATGTCCGCGGCGGCCTCGGCCGGGCTCCGCAAGCCGGTGGCCGTCGCCGTGGTCACCGACACCAGCCCCCCGTCCCGCCCCTGCGGCCTCTGCCGCCAGACCCTCACCGAGTTCGCCGGCGACCTCCCCATCCTCTGCTGCAACGAGCAGGGGGAGCGCGAGGAG
Source organism: Thermoanaerobaculia bacterium (assembly GCA_035628695.1). GTDB lineage: Bacteria > Acidobacteriota > Thermoanaerobaculia > Multivoradales > UBA5704 > DASPJI01. The sequence continues at coordinate 4,764 of DASPJI010000813.1, forward strand.
GTGCGGCTGTCCGAGATCTTCCCCCAGGCGTTCTCGCTGGCGCCTTAGCAGCCGCTGAAGAAAAAAGCCGGGGGCCGGGCCCGGAGCGGCGCTCCGGACCCGGCCCCCGGGACGGGGAGCTCAGCTCAGAACCTCGGCTTCGGCGAGACGCAGGCCCGGATCTCGGCCCGGCAGAGCAGCGGCACCTCCAGGCCGGGGGTATTCAGGTCCTCATCCTCGGGGCAATCCGCGCTCACCCTCGTGGACCTCAAGACGAAGTAGTCCAGCTTCAACTGGTACAGGGCGTTGTCATAGGCGGCCTCCTCGGTCTCCCCCGCCCCTCTCTGGGTCACCCACTGGCACAAGATCCGGGTGGGGGTGACATCGAAGTCGAAAGCGAAGGCCGGGGCCGCCGGGACGGCGGCGGCCAGCAGCAGGACGAGGGCGGCTAAACGATTCATGCGATTCATCTCCATTCTCCTCACACGGGATGGTCAGGGCTCGAGGGCTCCAACCCAGGTCAGATGCCGTTGTAGATGTTGGGGACGTCGACTCTCAGCGAGCGCTCGAAGAGCACGGTCATGGTGACGTCCACCCGCTCGCGGTCCGGGCGCTCGATGCTCTGCCCGAAGACGACGGTGACGTCGGGACCGCGAGTGTCGAAGACCGCGACGAAGCCGTGGCCGGGGATGGGGAGCTTCACGATGGGCCCGTCCGCTTCCAGGTGGTGGCCCTGCTCGACCAGCCACCGCTCCGCCATCTTCACCATGTCGTGCTGGTACTCGGCAAACCGCCTGGAATCCTCGATCCAGGGGGGCAGCTTGTCCAGGTGGAGCACGGAGGTCACCTGGAGGTCGGACCACGACTGGGCGGTCGCGGCGCCGGTGGTGGCGAGCAGGGAAAGGAACAGGGCGGCAAGGGTGCGCTTCAACATCGGGATTCTCCTTTGACTCAGTTGTTCTATCCTTCGGGTTTCCCACTCGGCTCCGGCCGTCAATAGCCGTTGTTGATCTGCAGGACGTCCACGACCTCCAGCGCGCGCGGCAGGAGGACGGTCATGCGGATGTCCACCCGGTCGCGGTCCGGCCGCTCGATGATCGGGCCGGGGCCGTAGATGACGGTGATGGAGTGGCCGCCCGCGTTGTAGGTCACGACGACGCCCTGGTTGGTGACCTGGGCCGAGATCGCGGGGTTGGCGTCGAAGAGGTAGCCATGCTCGGCCAGCCACTGCTTGCCCACCTGGATGGCGGCGTGCTGGTACTGGGCGAACCGCTGGGCGTCCGAGAGGCCGGGGGGCAGCTTGGCCAGGTGGAGCACGGACGACGCCTGCAGGTCCGACCAGCTCGGCGGCTGGGCGGTCGCGGCGGCGGCGCTGGCGAGCACGGAAAAGAGCAGGACGGCAAGGGTGCGCTTCAACATGGGACTCTCCTTTAGGGGGTTGAGTGGGGAGGCGGCGGCATCATGCCGGGTGCCCCCCGAGCCGGCGAGAAGCATCGGCCGGCCAGCCGGCCCGAGAAGTCCCGGAACGGTCAAGGAACGGTCAAAGTGAGGTCAAGAAAGAGGTTGCAGGCATGAAGTACCGGTTTGGAGAGTTCGTCCTGGACCTGGAGGCGGGGCGCCTCCTCGGGCCCGACGGCGAAGTCCGGCTGCGCCCCCAGCCCTTCCGGCTGCTGCAGGTGCTGGTGGAGAACGCGCCCCGGATCCTCTCCCAGGAGGAGCTCCTCGACCTGGTCTGGGGGGTCGAGCACCTCTCCCCCGCCTCGGTCAAGCAGGCGGTCAGCGAAGTCCGCCAGGCCCTGCGGGACGACCCCTCCCGCCCGGCGGCCATCGAGACCGTGCCCCGGCGCGGCTACCGGTTCATCGCGGCGCTCGCCCGGGTCGAGGAGGAGGCCCCCCAGCTGCCGGTGGTCTCCGCCGACGCCGAGTTCGGCACCTGGCCGGTGGTCCTCTCGGAAAGGGCGCGGCGGGTCGTCGAGGAGGCGATCGAGGAGGACGCCGCCGCGCCGCCGGCGGCCGCCGTCCCGGCGAGCGGCTCCCGGCGGGCCGCGCTGGCGCTGGTGATCGGCCTCGCCGCCCTCGGGATCACGGTCTTCGCCCTGCTGGTCCGCGCCACCCCGGACGGTGCCCCCCCTGCGGGGAAGGCCGCGGAGGCACCGGCGGCCCGGGCGGCGGCGCGCCCGGCAACCCGCCCGGCTGCTCGCCCGGCGGTGGCGGTCCTCGGGTTCAAGAACCTGTCGGGCGATCCCGGGGACGACTGGATCTCGGGCGCCCTCGCCGAGATCATCGGCTTCGAGCTGGCCGCCCCCGGGCGGGTGCGCCTGATCCCCGGCGAGAACGTGGAGCGGATGCGGCGCGAACTCGCCCTCCCCCACGCCGAGCGCCACGCCCCCGCCACCCTCGCCCGCATCGGCCGCAACCTGGGGACCGACCTGGTGGTCGCGGGCTCCTATCTGAGGACGCCCGGCGAAGATGGGGAGGACAAGCTGCGGGTGCAGATGGTCGTCCAGAGCGTCGCGACCGGCGACACCGTGGCCTGGGCACGCCATACCGGGGCTCCGGAGTCGCTCATCGAGCTCGCCACGGCGGCCGTCCGCGGGGTGCAGGTGGGGCTCGGGACCGCCGTCCCCGGAATCGCCGCCGGCGGGGACGCCGCGGCGGCCCTGGCCTCCAACGCCGCCTCGCTCCAGCTCTACTCGGAGGCGCTCGCCCGGCTGCGGGTGTGGAACGCGCCGGCAGCCCTCCCCCTGCTGGAGCAGGCCGCCGCGGCCGATCCCGGCAACCCGTTCGTCCACGACGCCCTGGCCGGCGCCCTCGCCGAGCTGGGCTTCGAGGGCGAGGGCAAGAAGGCGGCGGGCCGGGCGGTCGGGCTGGCGCGCGAGCTGCCGCAGGAGCTGCGGCTGGGGATCGAGGGGCGGTTCCACGCCCTCTCCGGTGCCTGGGAGGAGGCGGCCGGCATCTACACCGCGCTCTGGCGGCTCCACCCGGACGACCTGGAGCCGGGCCTGCGCCTGGCCCACGCCCAGCGGCAGGCCGGGCAGACCGGCGGCGCCCTGGCCACCGTCGCCGCGCTGCGGCGCCTCCCCTCCCCCGCCGGCGACGACCCGCGCATCGACCTGGAGGAGGCGGACGCCGCCTGGCAGGGGGCCGACTTCGCCCGTGCCCGCGACGCCGCCTCGCGGGCGGTGGCCAAGAGCGAGCGCCGGGGCACCGCGCTCCTCACCGCGGCCGGGCTGTTCAACCGCGCCTGGTCCGCCCTCCGGCTGGGGGACTCCAGGGCGGCGCTCGCCGATTTCCGGCAGGCGCACGACCTCTATATAAGGATGGGGGACCGCGGGGCGGCCATGGGGGCGCTCCTTGGATCGGCGTCGGTGCTCCAGGCCACCGGCCGGCCCGCCGAGGCCCGCCAGGCCTACGAGCGGGCGATCCCGGTGCTGCGGGAGAGCGGCGACCGGCGGCGCGAGGCCAAGGCGCTCAACAACTTCGCCGCGCTGCTCGCGGATCAGGGGGATTTCGACGCCGTCACCCGGCTCCTCGAGCGTTCGCTGGAGGTCAAGCGCGAGATCGGCGACCTCCAGGGGGCGGCGACCACGCTCGCCAACCTCGGCAACCTGCTGCGCCAGCGGGGGGACCTGGCGGGCGCGCGCCGGCGGACCGACGAGGCTCTGGCGCTGAGCCGGCGGCTCGGGGACGCCCACGGCACCGCCCTCGCCCTGCGCGGCATGGCCCGGGTGCTCGACCACCAGGGGCAGGGCGCCGAGGCGCGGGCCGCCCTGGAGGAGGCGCTGGAGCTCGGCCGGGGGAGCGGCGACGCCGAGGGGGTCGCCCAGACCCGGATCGCCCTGGGAGAGCTGGCGCGGCGGGCGAAGCGGCCGGACGAGGCGCGGGAGCACTTCCGGGAGGCCCTGGCGGAGTTCGAACGGCTGGGCCGCACCGGCAACGTCGCCCACAGCCGCATCGCCCTGGCCGAGATCGACCTCGAGCAGGGCCGGCTCGACGCCGCCCGCGCCGGCTTCGCCGCGGCCCTCGCCCTCGCCCGGTCGCTGGAGAACGACCTCTACGAGGCCCACGCCCACTCCGGCCTCGCCGAGGTCGCCACCCGCAAGGGGGACGTGACCGGAGCCCGCGGCGAGCACGAGCGGGCGCTCGCCCTCTGGCTGAAGCTGGAGGACGAGGAGAAGGCGGCGCGCGCCCGCAAGGCGCTCCAGGAGCTGAAGGGGTGAGGGGCCGTGCTATCGTTCGAATCCTGAAACCTGCCCGATCGGAGGATTGAGATGAAGGCTTTCCTGGCCGCCCTGTTGCTCGCCCTGCCTCTCGCCGCCGCCGCCCAGCCCCCGGCGCCGGAGGCGAAGCCCGCGCCCGCTCCGGCCCCCGCGCCCTCACCGGCCGAGGAGGAGGTCGGCGTCCTCGAAACCACCCTGGGGACGATGGTGATCCGCTTCCACGAGCAGGACGCCCCCCAGACCGTGGCCAACTTCAAGAAGCTGGTGCGCGACGGCTTCTACGACGGCCGCAACTTCTATCGGATCGTCAAGGGGCACGTCATCCAGGCGGGCGACGGCGGCGAGAACGACAAGCCCAAGATCAAGGGCGAGTTCAACAGCCGCCCCTTCGTGCCCGGCGCAGTGGGCCTCGCCCGCGGCGGCGATCCGGACAGCGGCAGCACCGAGTTCTTCATCTGCCACGTCGCCCGCCCCCACCTCGACGGCAAGTACGCCAACTTCGGCCAGCTCGTCGAGGGCATGGACGTCATGGAGAAGATCGCCAGCGTCGAGGTCGAGGAGCAGTGGATCGGCGACGAGGAGCCCAAGGTGGCCTTCCACGGCCCCAAGACGCCGGTGGTCATCTCCAAGGCCCGGATCGAGAAGCGGGCCCTGCCCCCGGCTGCACCGGCAGCGGAACCGGCGCCGGCGCCGGCCCCCGTCCCGCCCCCGGCGCGGTAGCTAGCGCGGCTTCGTCCCGATCTGCAGCCCGAGACCGGGGGCGGTCCGCAGACGGACCGGCCTCCGGGGGACGAGGCCCGCGCTCCGCTGCCAGTCGGCCATCTCGGCGAACGACCAGGTGCCGGCCCTGCTGAGGAAGGCGAAGTAGAGGTCGAACAGCCCGCCGATCTGCCCCCCCTCCCCCGGCCGCTCGCGGCGGATCACCTCCAGGATCACCAGGACGCCGCCCGGCCGCAGCGACCGGGCGATCCGCTCGACGAGGCCGCGGTTCGCCGCCTCGCCGAAGTGGTGCGCGAGCTGGAAGAGGAGCACCACGTCCCAGGCCCCCGCCCCCAGTTTGTCCGCCATCGCGTCGCCGGCGCGGTGGACGACGCGCTCCCCCATCGCCTCCTTGGCGAGGAGCGGCGCCGACTGCTCGATGGCGGCGGGGAGGTCCAGCACCACCCCCCGCAACCCGGGGTGGCGGCGGCAGAGCGCCACCG
>DASPJI010000814.1:0-2924 GCA_035628695.1 Thermoanaerobaculia bacterium
GGAGCGTCCCATTGAACTCATACATGGTCTGCAGGGTGTACGGATCTCCTTCCCCCTGGACCTGCTCCTGGGCGAGGGCCGCCATCGGCGCGCAGATCATCAACACCGCCGGAAGCCAGAACCCGAGTTTCCGGTTCATTCTCCTGTCACTCCTTTCCCAAAACGACGAAGGGCATCACGGTATCTTATTCAAAGAATGGGCCAACAAGCTCCCGAACCGGGGCTTCCACGGTCGAGAGGCTCGCGGCCTCGGTCACGATCTGAGTCCTTGTCCTCTGAAGAGTGTCACGAAACGGCAAAAGCAGTCCTCCCCCGCGAAGGTCGCCGACTTTTTCTTCACGAGGGGTTTGACATGGGGGACGGCAGGGGCTACACTCCCTGCCTCCAGAGTGGGGCCGTAGCTCAGTTGGGAGAGCGCTTGAATGGCATTCAAGAGGTCGAGGGTTCGACTCCCTTCGGCTCCACCATCTTCCTTATCCCCTTTCCTCTTCGCGTAGGCCTGCGGAATCCGGCGGCGGAGCCAACGATGACCCTGGCGGGCTTTCCTTGAATCGCCCCCTGCCATTGGCTACACTCACCTCTCGGACTGAGTGGCAGGCAGTGCGACGGGTCCACTGGGGACCTGAGGGTCCCGGGGCAGATCTATGCGTAATTTCTCGGGGCCGATGACCCTTTCTGACGAGGCGGAGTGCCGTGCAGCCACGTAAGGTCCTGGTCGTCGACGACTCGAAGCTGATGCACAAGATGTACGAGGTGATGCTGCGGCAATACCCGCTGGCCTACGCGTCGGACGGGCGCCAGGCCCTGGACCGGCTCCAGGAGCACAGCGACATCGACCTCGTCATCCTCGACATCAACATGCCGAACATGAACGGCCTGGAGTTCCTCGCGCGGATCCGCGCCGACCAGGCCTTCCGCGACCTGCCGGTGGTCATCATCAGCACCGAAGGCCGGGACGAGGACACCGCCCAAGGGCTGGCCGCCGGAGCGACCGCCTATATCAAGAAGCCGTTCCAGAGCGAGCAGATCCTAGAAGTGATCTCGCGCCTGGAGAAGGGACCCGCAGCTTGAGCGACCGGAGCAGCCACGCAACCGCCGAGAGCCGTCTCGCCTCTCCGGCCATCCCGGGCCTCGACCTGGCGGTGGAGCTGCGTTCTGCCCTCGACCGTGCCGGTGAGCTGGCCCGTACGCTGGAGCTAAATCTGCGCGAGGCGTCCGAGCGCGGGGACTCCCCCGGCTCGTCGGACGAGCGGGCCGTCGAGCTGGAGCGGCGGCTGGCGACCGCGGAGTCGGACGTCAAGGAGCTGGCTTCGCGCCTGGTCGACTCGGAGCACCAGGGCGGGCGGCTGATGAATCTGTACGTCGCCACCTATCAGCTCCACGCCACGCTGGACCCGGCCGAGGTGCAGGCCACCATCGCCGAGATCGCCATCAACCTCCTCGGAGCGGAGCGGTTCGTCCTGCTGCTGCGCCGGGACGAGGGCGAGGGGTGCGAGATCGCGCTGATCGAAGGGATGCACGACGAGATGGACCCGCTCTACGCCGGCGAGACCTACACCGGCGGCGACCCGATGGTGGACACGACCCTGACTGACGGCGTCCTCCGGCTCGGGCCGACCCCGGAGTCGCAGGCGCTGGCTGCGGTGCCGCTGCGGGTGCAGAACGAGATCGTCGGCGCCCTGGTCCTCCTGAAACTGTTCGACCACAAGCCGATCCTCCGGGCCGAGGACCGCGACCTCCTGGACCTGCTCTCCGCCCACGCCGCCTCCGCCCTCTTCGCGGCGCGGCTGTTCGCCACCAAGGACCGCAAGCTCCGCACCCTGGAGAGCCTGGTCAAGCTGGCGCGCGGCGAGTAGAGCCCTTCCCGCGCGCCCCGGGCAAACCGATGAGCATCTCCGGCAGCCTCAAAGACGTCTCCGTCGCCGACGTGATGCAGTTCATTCACCTCGGCCGGCGCACCGGCACGCTCCTCTTGGCGCGCGGGTCGGAGCGGTCGATGATCGGCTTCCATTGCGGCAAGCTGGTCTCGGCCCAGGCGCCGCGCACGCCCAAGCTGGGCGACCTGCTCATCTCCTCCGGCATGATCGACCGCGGCATCCTCGAGTCGGCGATCCGCGAGCAGAACAACGGGCTGGAGCGCCGGTCCCTGGGGCAGATCCTGGTCGGCTCCGGCTCGATCGACGCCGAGGGGCTGCGACAGGTGATCGCGCGGCAGATCGAGCAGGCGGTCTCGGAAGTGATGGTCTGGGACACCGGCACGTTCGAGTTCGCCATCGACGACCTGCGTCCCATCGACGATATCGCCCTCTACCCGAGCGACGTGCTCCCCGACGCCGACATCAACACCCAGATGGTGTTGCTCGAGGCGGCGCGCATCTTCGACGAGCGGAACCGCGACCGCGCCGAGGGGTACGAGGAGGGGGATTCGACGCATCCGACGATGCTCGATTCCGGCACCGAGCCGCAATTCGCGCTGATGGAGCGCGGCGAGACGGCCCTCGAGCCGCGGGAGCCGGAGCCCATCCACGCCGCCGAGCGGCTGCAGCTCCACATCGTCACCTCCGACACCGACTTCGCCGATCTGGCGGCCGAGGCCCTGGCGGCCGAGGTCGCCTGGGCCGGAGTGAAGGCGCCGGGGCAGGCGGGCCTTGCCGGACCGGGGGAGCCGCCGCCCATCATCCTGGTGGACCTGCGGCAGGGTGAGATGCCCCTGGAGCAGGCGGCGTCGCTGCGGCGCTCGCGGCCACGCGCCTCCCTCGTCGCCCTGGTCGACTCCGGTACCCCGTTCGCCAAGGTCTACGAGGCCGGCGTGCTCTCCGCCATCCCCGCCGAGGTCGAGGCGGTGGTGGCCTGCGTCGAAAACGTCATCGAGAGCCGGCGCGACCTGGTCCGCGGCGCCCGGCCGGGGGAGCCCAAGGCCGGCG
>DASPJI010000815.1:0-4963 GCA_035628695.1 Thermoanaerobaculia bacterium
CCGCCCGATTCCGAGGTGCCGCCCTGCTTCTCGCCGGAGGGCCGGGCCTCCCCGGACCAGGCGCCCCACCAGGAAGCCACCCACTCCCAGGCCTGAGCCCAGAGATCCGGAGCGGCGAAGCGGGCCGCCGCCGGCGCCGCCTCGGCCGAAGACACCGCCAACGCCACCGCCAGAACCCCCATGGCGACAGCACGCCGCAAACGCCTCACAGTCATCTCCATCCTCCTCTGCCGTGGACCGGCCCGGGGCCTCCATGGCCTCGAGCCCGCGAATCCCGGCCATCGTCCCTTTCCTACTCCAGTGCCGCTCGGGACGCTTTCCGGGAAACCGAAGCTGTCAGACAGAGCATACCCTGAACAATCTTCTCTTTGACCACGCACGCATACGCATACCAGAAGATTGCAGCGACAAAGATCGAGTCGAGGTATTGACACCTGAATCTACAGCCTGTATAACTTCGTTGACGATGCAGTCAGCGGCACCGACCGTAAGTGCACCAGGGGACGCCCGGTTCGTCATCAAGCTCAGCCGATCTCCCCGGACCGTCATGAAGGCGGCCGGTTTCCGGGTCAAGGACCCGAGGAGGACAACGCGATGAATGCAACTCAGAAGACTGCCGTGCAGACGCAGGAGGCCGCTGCGGACAAGAAGCTGATCCGGCCGCGCGGCGAGAAGCTCCGCCAGGCGCGGAGCGAGAAGCTCAAGGCCGAGCGGGTGCAGGAGAAGCTCGCGGCCGATCGCTTCACGAAGCGGCTCCAGACCGTGCCCGGCTGGAACCTCACCGAGGACCACCAGGCCCTCTACCGGCAGCGCCAGTTCCCGGACACCGCGTCGGCGGCCAGCTTCGCCCTGCACGCCATGCAGCTCGTGCTGGGCCAGGGGCAGGGCCTGTCGCTGTCGGCCCTCTCCGGGCAGGTGGTGGTGCTGCTGCACGGAGTCCCCCAGGGCGGTGGCTACCGCCTGGCCGAGGACACCCTGGACCTGGCCGAGCGGCTCGGGTGAGCCGGCGGCCCTGACAACCTAACGCAACACAAAAGAGAAAGGAGAACTCTCACATGGCGACAGGATCATTCGGCGAAAGCCTCAGCGGCATGGAGCAACTCGCCGCGAACGCGGAGCCCCGCGTGACGGCGCACCCGCTGCTCCAGGACATCCACAGCGAGCTCAGGAACGCGCTCACCGAGGTGCGGGACGTGAAGACCCGCCAGCTCGAGGCGCAGGCCACGGCGCAGGCGGTCACCAAGGAGGTGGTGGCGGCCCTGACCCGGGCGCGGGACCTGGCGGCCCGGCTGCGCGCCGGCCTCACCACCCTCTTCGGCAAGCACGACGAGCGGCTGGTCGAGTTCGGGATCAAGCCCATCCGGCGCCGGCCGCGGAAGGGCCCGATCGAGACGCCCGTGGAAGACGCCCCGACCGAGCCCGACCTCGACACTGACGTGAACTGATGACACCAACCGGTGAGGGCGCGAGGCCACGCGCCCTCACCACCTCCATTCTACCGCGCCGCTGTCGATACGTCGCCGGCGGCGCCGTTCTTTGACAACTGGCTTTACGGGAGCGCCGCCGTGCCCAAGGCCTCGCTCCCGCATGAGAAGGATAGAGAAAGGCGGGGGCTGGATGCCTCCGCCTTCCCTCTTTTCGCGCAGGTGGTGAAACAGGGCTCGGCTCGGGCGTATACTTGTGGGTCAACCCAGGAGGGAAACGAATGCGACCGAGCATGAAGCGACTGCTGTTTGCCGGAGCCATCACCCTGACGTTGTTTGCCTCACGGCCTGCCCAGGCTCTGGTCATTTGCCGGCATTTCGACTGCATGAGCGTGTGCACTTTTTACGACGACGAGGGTAGCTTCATGAAGAAGGAATTCATCCCCACGTACTGCTCGATGTGAGTCATGACGATGATGAGGCGTGTCGCTTGGGTCTGGTCGGCTTGGTTGTTCGGCGCCAGCCTTGTAGGCGCGGCCGACTTGGATAGCGCGGGCACGCAGGTCCGCCCCCAGCATCTGGCGCCCTCCAGCACGGCTTGGAGTGGCCAGCAGTTCGTTCAAGCGGATAGCGGGGGGCGGATCTTTTTGCTGAGAGCCGAGGCTCTCGAGGTTTATACCCTTGAGGCAGACGGTCAGCTCGGTGGGGCCCAGCGGCTTCAGGGATCCTCCAGCGCCGGACCGGCTCTCGACTCCTTTGTGCTCGATGCGGCGATGTCAGGCTCGGGCGACTGGGTGCTGAATCAGGGTCACGTGGTCAGACTTTTCCGCCGGGGCCAGGAGGAATCCCTGAATGATCCTCGTTGGGATATCACCGGCCTCGGGGTCATCGGGGGGGACCCTGTGATCGCGGGGACGGGGGGGGAGGTCGGGGCCCAACTCTTCCTCAAGAAGGAGAGCGCAGACGCGACTCCGCTGCTGCTGACCTGGCAGGGACAACAATGGGAGACATTCGGTTCGACTTCGGAGAAGCTGGCGGACCCCCAACCGCTCGAGTTGGAAATACGAAGGGCGTTGCGGTTGGGAAGCACCTCGGACAGCCGCCTATGGGCCGCATTCTCCTACCGGCACCAGTTTCATGAGTACAGCTCCTCGGGCCGCCTCCTCACGGAGATCATCGTCGAGGGTGGAGAGGTTCGCGAGGTCGAAGATGCCGAAGCACGCCGGCAGCAAGCGGCCCAGACCGAGGCGGAGTTGGCCAAGGAAGGCATACGGTCACGCGTCGTAGAGGTGACGGCCAAACCCGTGGGCATCGCCGTCAGCGAAGGGCGGGATGGCCGCATGTACTTTCTCGTTCACGGGGGCTCGGGAACCGCGGGCTCGCAAATCAGTCTCGAGCGCTTCGATCCCGCCCGCGTCATCCTGGAGCGGGTGTCGTTACCCATACCGGCCCCGGGCAGAGGCTCCATGGCCTCGGGGTCGGATGGCCTCTACATCGCCCCCTTTCAGCCCAAGAACGGCCTCTGGCGCATCCCCTGGGAAGACCTCGACGCGGCGGAGTGGGAGCCGGTCCAAGGAGTGGAGATCGGGATATCCGATCCGTCGAAGCTCGAAGGCGTCTGGCGGGAAAAAGGGGGACGAGGGCTCGTCCGCTTCGCCAAAGACAAAGTGATCACCTGGGAGGATGGCCGCCTCACCGTCCGCGGGCTGGTGAGCCTGGAGGGGCGGGAGGCGCTCCTGCGCCGCTCCGGGTTCGGCGAGAGCTGGAAAGTCGCCCTCCGGACAGGGGGGCTCCGCATCGAACGGGACGGCACCGGCCGCGAGTACACCCGGCTCGCCGAGATCCCCAAGTCGGTCAGCCTCGACCCGGCCCCCTTGGGCAAGGCCAAGGAGCTGGCGCCCGAGCGGGTCGCGGCGATCCGGGCGGATTTGGAGCAGCGGGTACGCCGTGCCGCGGAGGCCCGCAAGAAAACCGACCTCAACGATTGGCGCCTCGCCGTGGCCGACAACCTCCGCTATCTCGGGGAGCTGACCGCCGAGATCGGCTGGATCGACGCCCGCCGCTTCGGGGTGCAGGCCTCCTCCCAGGCGGCCACCCTGGCCCAGGACGGCTCGGACGTCCTCCTGATGCTCGCCGCCCTTCCTTTCCTGGAGAAGGACCTCAAGCCGGTGCCGGACGGCGCCCCCGTCTACTCCGGCTTCTACGACGCCCTGCAGGTCGCCCTCGGCGGAAAGCAGCGCTACGGCACGCAGATCGTCCCGGACAGGGCGGGCGAGCCGGTGGTGCTGCCCATCGAGAGCCGCGCCCAGGTCGACCCCATCCGTAAGAAGATCGGCCTCGAGCCGCTCGCCGACTTCCTCGCCCTCACCAGCCGCTCCCTGTTCCAGGGAAAGACCATTCGCATCGCCGAGGGAGAGGTGGTGGAGGCGCCGAAGGCAGCGGCGGCGCCGGCCGGCGCGGCGGCCGTCAATTCCCGCTGAAATCCTCTCTCGAACGCTTGCTTTTCGCTTCGCGTTCTTATAGTTTCCAGGTGTTGCACATGGCAGGACGTGGCCCGGCATGAGCCGAGTCGGTCCGGAAGTGAGGTGGCACTCACGACCGGACCTGGCCACGAACACAAGGAGGCAAATCCTTATGTGTGGTTGCACCCATGGTAGCAGCTCGTCCGAAGTGTCCCATTCCCACCCTTCCAACGCCTTCACCGCCGGCTTTCTCGCCCGTCTCGGCGAGAGGGACGAGCCGCCCACGGCCGGCGAGGCCGCGGTAGCCGGTCCCTGGCGGATCGAGCCGGTTCCCGGAAAAGGCTTCGGCCTCTTCCGGGCCGGCCAGACTGCCGGCCGCGGCGGCCGGCCGGCGGCGCTCTGCCCGTCGCGCTGGACGGCGCTGGTGACGGCCGCGGTCCTCCCCGGCACCGGCCGCGATCCCCTGCTCCGGCTCGGCAAGGAAGCGGACGCGGAGGGCTTCTATCCCGTCACGCTGGACACGGGCGAGGTCGTGATGCGGCTCGACGTCTTCGACGACACCCTGATCGAGCACGTCAACGTCCTCATCCATCTGTTGCGGTCGCCGCGCAGCCTGGCGGACGCCCTGGAAGCCGGAGGCGCGGAAGCCCTCGGAGCCTGCGGCGCCATCCTCGACGAGCGGCTCCCCTGATCGAACCCTTCGAAGCCGTGGCTTGCTCCGCCGTCCCGGGAGCAGGCCACGGCTTCACCTTTAGCATCGTGGTTCTCCTTTTGCATCGAAGCCCTATCTTGAATGGTGCCGAGACCGTCGCCGTCCGGTTTCGACACCGCGCCATTCCGGAACCAATGTAAAGATCATGATCGAAAGCACTGAATAGGACCGCATGCTTGCTTTTTTTGACCGCAATCCGGTAGAGTCCCCGCGCCTGTCGGACCCAATGAGGAATTCTGAATGAGCCGTATGTTTCGTTATCGCGCCTGTGTGACCTTTCGGAGCGTGGAGGGGGAGAAGGAAGAGGAGTTTCCGGTGGTCGCCAGAACTCCGAACGAGGCGAGCGACATGGCCTTCGCCTACGC
>DASPJI010000816.1:0-17810 GCA_035628695.1 Thermoanaerobaculia bacterium
GTCTACGCCGCCATCATCGCCCGGGTTGGCGCCCGGCTTGGGGGAGCGCTGAAATAAAAAGAGCCCGGCACGAGACCGGGCTGTGGAGGAAGGATGCGGTCGTCCGCGTCCTACGGTGTCCGCCGGCCCCGAAGGACCGACAGCACCGCGCCGTCAACTATAGTGAAAAAACGCACGAAAATGTTTCACTCCTCTCCAGGTTCCGGCGCGGTCCTCCCCGGTTCGAGGCTCCGCGCCAGCCAATCGACGGCCAATCGCTCCCAATCCTCCTGGCTCGCCGAGTCGAAATAGCGGCAGATCTCGTCCGCCCCCGCCTCGCGCGCCAGGTGGCGGGCCTGGAGCAGAATGATGCGGCTGTTGACCACCACCGCCTGCCGCGTCATCCCTCCCCGCCGCAGGTGAGCCAGGCTCAGCGCCAGCACCTCCTGCGCCTCGGCCGGCAGCGCGCTCGTGCGGCGCAGGTCGAGGAGCACCCCGAACTCCCCCCCGGTCCGGCCGCGGAGCCGCCGCCGGATCTCCTGGAGCAGCGACGCCGCGTCGCCCGTATCGGCGGAGTCCGCCAGCGCGACCCGGTATCCATACTCCGTCTCCTCCAACTCCGTCATCCGAAGAAACCCCTTTCACCCCCGGAACATGCACACCAACAGGCACGTCAGACCATTTTCAAGTATAGCTTTGGTTATAGGACTCTTCCGGAGGGGGTGGCGGCTTCGCGGCCCGAGAGGACCCGTGCAGGAGTTGCAATATCCCCGAAGATCGGCAAACTTTAGTGCAGCTCTCGGATTTCCCGGCTTGCGGCGTGGGGTTGAATTCCCTATCCTACGACCGCGTTCAATCTGCAAAGCCGGATGGAGTTTGCCGGACTCGACGCCTTCCCGGGGGGCGCGGCTCACGAGCCGGACGGGGGCTCGCCGGAAGGAGAGGTCAGGATGAGCCGAGACAGGAGGATCCCCACCGGCGGGCGGAGCAGGCCGTCGGCGGCCCCTCAGCGGGATAGCGACAGCGCGATGATGGGCCTGCTGCTGGTGACCGGCTCGGTGCTCGCGGGGTTCCTGCTGCTGAGCGCGGCGGTCGGGACGGGCGGGCCGAGGTGGCCGAGCTTCGTCTTCCTGTTCTTCGGCGGCGCCGCCGCCACCGCCTACGGTTTCCGGGTCTACCCCTATTTCCGCAAGCTGGAGCGCCGCCTGCCAGAGGAGTCGGAGCGCTGGCTGAAGCTGGAGAACCGGCTGATCGGGGCCGCCTCCCACCTCGGGGCCGGCGACCTGGTGCGGGCGAGCGAGCAGACCCGCGGCCTGCCGGAGCGGCTGGCGCGGATGGCCGAAGGGGCGAGCGAGTCGCTGTCGGGGCTCGCCCGCGAGATCCAGGACCGCTCCATCGAGGTGGCGTCCGCCGCCGACTCGGTCAACCAGACCGCCTCCGACCTCGCGGCCGGCTCGTCCGAGCAGGCCGCGTCGGTGGTGCAGATCACCGCCGCCATGGAGGAGCTGGCGCGCACCGCGGCGCAGATCGCCGACAACGCCGCGCGCCAGGCCTCCCTCGCCGCCCGGGCGGAGACCAGCGGCGACGCCGGCTCGGCCGCCGTGCACGAGGCGGTGGCCGGCGTCGAGGAGGTGCAGAAGCGCATCCAGGCGATCTCCAGCCGCGCCGACGCCCTGGGGACCCGCTCCAAGGAGATCTACCGCGTCCTCGACCTGATCACCGAGATCGCCCAGGAGACCCACATCCTGTCGCTCAACGCCGCCATCGAGGCCTTCGCCGCCGGCGCCGAGGGGCGGCGCTTCTCGGTGGTGGCCGAGGAGGTCCGCCGCCTGGCGCAGCGTGCCCAGGAGTCGGTGGCCTCGGTGCGCCACCTCCTCGACGAGTTCGCCGGCTCGATCCGCGCCACTATCGTCGCCACCGAGGAGGGGAGCAAGGAGGCGAACCGGGTGTTCGAGCGCTCGCGCGCCGCCGCCGCTGCGATCGGCGACCTGCGCCGGGCCTCGGGCGACACCTCGCGGGTGGCGCGCCAGATCTCCATGGCCACCCACCAGCAGAACGCCGCCTCCGACGAGGTGGTGATGACGCTGCGCGAGGTGAGCCAGGTGGTCCAGCGGATGACCGGCGGGCTCAAGGACCTGTCGGGCACGGCCGACCGGCTGAACAGCCTGGGGCTCAACATCCAGCTCCTGGCGCAGTCGTTCCACCTCGCCTCGCCGCGCTCCTTGAAGCACCTGGTGGAGGACTGGGCCAAGCAGATCGAGCGGGCCGCCGGCGCCGGCGAGATGGAGGGGGTCCTCGACTCGCTGGTGCAGAGAGTGGCGTTCGTCGAGATGGCCTACTTCGTCGATACCAGCGGCTACACCGTCACGCTCTGCTACAACCGCGCGATCACCGGCGGCCGGCAGCTCCTCGGGGCGTCGGGGGCGCGGGAGTTCGACATGACGCAGCGCCCCTGGTACCGTGCCGTGGCGCGGGAGCAGCGCACGGCCCTGACGCCTCCCTACGAGTCGCTGCAGAACGGCGAGACCTGCTTCACCGTCGGCGCGCCCGTGCTCAACCGCGAGGGGTCCTTCATCGGTGTCCTGGCGGTGGACATCAACGTCAACGGCTGGACGCGGATCTAGGGGACCGGGGTGGAGGCTTTCACGGACGCGAAGGCCTGGAAGGCCGGTAACCACCTGCTGGTGCGGGCGGGCGGCTACGTCTGCGCGCTGCCGCTGGGCTCCGTCCGCCGCGTCGTCCGCGCCCTGCCCGTGCACGCCCTGCCCGGCGCGCGGGCGGAGCTGCGCGGCCTCGCCGAGTTCGCTGGCGAGCCGATGCCGGTGCTCGACCTCGCCCGTCTGGTGCAGGCGCCGCCCGGGGCGCTGCCGGCCCAGCCGGTGACGGTGGTGGTCTGGGCCGGTCCGCCGGACGCCCGGAGCATGGTGGGACTGGCGGCGGACGCCGCCCTGGAGATGGCCGACGTCTCCCCCGGCACGATGGTGGGGGGGGGCGGCGGCCTGGTGCGCGGCGAGGTGGGGATCGGCGGCGAGGTGGTGCGCGTGCTCGACCTCGAAGCGCTGGGACGGGAGCCATGAGCGGCAGCGGCTTCCTCCTCATGCGCCGCGGCGGCAGCTTATGGGGGATCGCCAACAGCGCCGTGGCCGGTCTCGAGCGCCAGGACGGCGGCGCCTACCGCATCGCGGCCGGCGCCGAGCCGGCGCTCCTGGTCGCCGACGAGATCCTGGGCGTGGTGCCGGAGCTGCGGGTCTGGCAGTCCCCGGTGACCCGGCGTTTCTGGCCCGAGCCGTTCCGCGGCCTGTCGATCCATGGCCGGCAGCCGGTGGTGGTGGTGGACCCCGGACACCCCCCGGTGGCCCTGCGGCCCCAAGGAGAGGATGTTGGAGAGACAGAGGGACGAGACTAGCGTCGCCAACTATGCCCGCATCGGGCTCCTGCTCATGGCGGGGACGGTCCTGATGGGGCTCGTGATGCTCCTGGTGTCGGAGGCGCACGGGGCGCGGAGCTGGCCGTTCAGCCTGTTCCTGCTGCTGTCGGTGGCGCTCCTCTGGCTCTACGGCAGCATCGTCTACCGGCTGCAGCTGCGCCTCAAGGGGCGGATCGACAGCACGGTGCGGCGCCACACGTCGGTCGAGCGGACGCTGGCCGAGACGCTCGACCGGCTGCGCGCCGGCGACCTGCTGCACTGCGCGGAGCAGGCGCAGTCGCTGCCCGGCCGTCTCGCCGCGGCGTTCGCCAACGCCACCAACTCCCTCGACCTGCTGGCGCAGCAGATCCAGTCCAGCTCCATCGAGGTGGCCGGGGCGGCCAGCTCGGTGAACCAGATCGCCTCGGAGCTCGCCTCGGGCTCGTCGCAGCAGGCGGCCTCGGTGGTGGAGATCACGGCTGCCATGGAGGAGCTCGCCCGCACCGCCTCGGAGATCGCCGAGAACGCCGCCATCCAGGCCGAGTTGGCGGAGACGGCCGAGGACAGCGGCAACTCCGGCGCCGCCGCGGTGGAGGAGGCGGTCGCCGGCGTCGAAGAGGTGATGAAGCGGATCTCCGGCATCGCCAACCGCGCCGAGACCCTGGGCACCCGCTCGCGCGAGATCTACCGGGTCCTCGACCTGATCACCGAGATCTCCCAGGAGACCCACATCCTGTCGCTCAACGCCGCCATCGAGGCCGCCGCCGCCGGCGAGCACGGCCGCCGCTTCTCGGTGGTGGCCGAGGAGGTCCGGCGCCTCGCCCAGCGCTCGCAGGAGTCGGTCGAGTCGGTGCGCAACCTGCTGGACGAGTTCGCCGGCTCGATCCGCGCCACCGTCGTCGCCACCGAGGAGGGGGGCAAGGAGGCGGCCCGGGTGCTGGAGCGCGGGCGGGCGGCGGCCGCGGCCATCGAGGAGCTGCGCGACGCCTCGGGCGACACCGCCCGCGTGGCGCGGGAGATCTCGCAGGCCACCCAGCAGCAGAACGCCGCCTCCGACGAGGTCGTGCTCACCCTCAAGGAGGTGAGCCACGTGGTGCAGCGCATGGCCGACGGCCTCAAGCAGTTCTCGGGCACCGCCGACCGCCTGAACCAGCTCGGCCTCGCCATCCAGATGCTGGCGCAGTCGTTCCACGTCGACTCGCACCACTCGCTCAAGCACCTGGCCGAGACCTGGGCCGCCGTGGTCCGCCGCCGGCTGGGCAACTGGGAGGCGATCGAGCGGCTGCTGGAGGACCTGGTGCACCAGAAGGCGTTCGTCGAGTGCCTCTACTTCTTCGACGGCAAGGGGAACCAGGTGGCGCTCACCGTCAACCGCCACGTCATGGGCGACCGCGAGGTGCCGCCGGCGGTCAAGGCGGGGGAGGGGTTCAGCGAGCGCATCTGGTACAAGACCGCCACCCGCGAGGGGCGGACGGTCCTCACCCCCCTGTTCAACTCCCTGCTCTCGGGCGAGCTCATCTTCACCGCCGCCACCCCGATCTACGACCGCGGGGAGCTGGTGGGGGTCCTGGGGCTCGACGTCAACGTGGATAGCTGGGCCAAGATCTAGGCCCGTCCCGCTCGGAGCCCCGTGGACCCGGAGTTCGCCGATCTCGTCCCGCTCTTCGTAGAGGAGGCGCGCGACCGGCTGGACCGGCTCGCCACCAGCGTGCCACGCCTGGAGTCCGACCCCCAGGCCACGGTGGAGGCCAAGCGCGAGCTCCACACCCTCAAGGGGGCGGTGCGCATGCTCCGCCTCTCGCCTTTGGCCGAGCTCTGCCACGCCGCCGAGGAGGTGCTGCACGCGCCCGGCCCCGGTATCGCGCCGCTGATGACCCGCGTCGTCGACGAGCTGTCGGCGATGGTGGAGGCGGTCGCCCGCGGCGAAGAGCCGGCGGCCGATCCCGAGCTGCTGCGGCGCCTCGCCGCCGGCCCGGCGCCCGGCCCCGGCCCCGCCGCCGCGCCGCCCGCCGGTCTATCCGCCGCCAGCCTGGCGCCGGTGCCGGAGGACGGCCATCCCCTGGAACCGGCGGCTGCCGCGCCCCGGGCCGCGGCCTCTCCCACGGCCGCGGCGCCGCCCGGCCGTGGCGCCGCGGTGGACATCCGGGTGGACGCCGCCTCCCTGGACGCCGTGGCCGAGCGGGCGACGCAGATGCGGATCAACGCGCTCTCCACCCGTCCGGTGGTGGAGCGCATCTACGACTTGGCTCGCCTCGCCGAGGAGGGGGTGCGCGAGCCCCAGCCGACGCAGGTGCTGGCCGTCCTCGCCACCATGCTGCGGCGGGTGGCGGTCGAGCTCGAAGGGGGGCAGCGGCGGCTCCTGCGGTCCGCCGAGGAGCAGGTGGACAAAATGCTGGCGCTCCAGCTCCAGCCGCTGCGCGGGCCGCTCCTGTCGCTCGCCCGCTACGCCCGGGACCTGGCGCGGTCGCTGCAGCGCGAGGTCGAGGTCGAGCTCGAGGGGGAGGACACCCGGCTCGACCGCCGCATCGCCCGCGAGCTGGAGGAGGCGCTGCTGCACGTCGTCCGCAACGCCGTGGACCACGGCATCGAGTCGCCGGAGGTGCGGGAGGCGCGCGGCAAGCCGCGCGCCGGGCGGCTGCAGATCCGCGCTTCGGCCGAGGGGCCGCGGGTGCGCCTGGTGATCGCCGACGACGGCGGCGGGATCGACCCGGTGCGGGTGATCCAGCGGGCGGTCGAGGCCGGGCTGGTCGACCGCGCCGCCGCCGCCGGCTTCGGCAAGGCCGAGGCCCTGCGCCTGCTCTTCGCGCCCGGCTTCTCGACTCGCAAGGCGGTGTCGGAGATCTCCGGCCGCGGTATCGGCCTCGACGTCGTCGCCTCGGTGGTGAACCGGGTGGGCGGCGAGGTCTTCCTGGACTCCGAGACGCGCCAGGGGACCACCACCATCCTGGAGGTTCCGGTCGCCCGCCGCGGCGAGCAGGTGGTGCTGCTGCGCGTCGGGCAGATCCGGCTGGCCATCCCGTCTGCCGGGCTGCGCCGCGCCACCTGGCTGCCGGCGGACGCGGTGGTGGAGCGCGACGGCCGCACTCTGGCGCTCCTGGGCGAGCGGCTCGTCTCCTTCGTCCCCCTGGCCCGCCTCTACGGCCAGCCTGCCGCCGAGTCCCAGCTCCTCCTCGAAGGGGTGGTCTCGGGCCAGCAGATCGCCCTGGCGGTGGACGAGGTCGAGGGGGAGCAGGAGGTGCTGGTGCGGCCGATCCCGCCAGGGATCGGCGCCGACCGGCTGCTCGAAGGGATCGCTCTCCTCGCCTCGGGCGAGCCGGTGGGGGTGCTCTCGCCGTCGGTGCTGGCGCAGCGCGAGTACCTGCGCGCCCTGCCGGTCCAGCCCGAGGCGCCGGTGGCGCACCGCGTGCGGGTGCTGCTGGTGGACGACTCCCTGGTCACCCGCGAGATGGAACGCCGGTTGCTGGAGGATGCCGGATTCGAGGTCTCGGCGGCCGGGGATGCCGAGGAGGCCCTCACCCGCCTGACCGAGCAGACCTTCGACTGCATGGTGACCGATATCGAGATGCCGGGGATGGACGGTTTCGAGCTGGCCGCGCACCTCAGGGGTATGGAGCGCTATGCCCACCTGCCCATCGTCGTGGTCTCCACCCGCGACCGTCCCGAGGACCGGCTGCGCGGCCTCAAGTCCGGCGCCGACGCCTATCTGACCAAGCAGAGCCTGGATGGTGGCGAGCTGGTGGACCTGGTCCGCCGGCTGGGCGGGCGGTGACCGGGATGGCTTCGGATACAGTCTCGTCCATGTCCGCGATCCGCGTGCTCCTGGTGGATGACTCCCGTTCCGTGCGCGCGGTGCTGAAGCGGTTCTTCGCCCGCACCCCGGACATCGAGGTGGTGGGGGAGGCGCCGGACGGGGAGCGGGCGGTCGAGGCGGTGCTCGCCACCGAGCCCCACGCCGTGGTCATGGACCTCCAGATGCCGGTCATGGACGGCTATGCCGCCATCGAGCGGATCATGGCGGTGCGGCCGACGCCCATCGTCGTCCTCTCCTCCCGCGCCAACCGCAACCAGATGGAGACCGCCTTCGAGGCGATGCGGCGCGGCGCCCTGGAGGTGCTCCCCAAGCCGGAGGACACCGAGAGCTGGGAGCTGCTCGCCGGCAGCCTGCCCGACACGGTGCGGGAGGTGGCGGCGGTACGGGCCCGGCCGCGGCGGCGCCGCCGGCCCCAGCCGGATGGCGCGCCCGCGCCGGCCGGAAAGGGCGAGCCCATGGCTCCCCGTCCCCTGCGCTGGGTGGCGATCGGCGCCTCGACCGGCGGCCCGGCGGCAATCCGCGAGTTCCTGGAGGAGGTCCCGGCCCACCCGCCGGTGAGCGTCCTGGTGGTGCAGCACATCGCCGCCGGCTTCGAGGTGGGCTTCGCCGACTGGCTGGGCAAGGAGCTGCGGCTGGACGTTCGGCTGGCGCAGGACGGCGAGGAGCCGCGGCCGGGGGCGGTGCGCGTCGCCCCGGGCGGCTCCCATCTGGTCCTCGAGCCCGGCGGCACGCTCCACCTGGACGCCCGGACGCCGGCCCGGGGCTCGCACCGGCCGGCGGTGGACGAGCTGTTCTTCTCCTGCGCCGCCGCCTGCCCCCACGAGGTGGCCGGCGTGCTGATGACCGGCATGGGGGCCGACGGCGCCGAGGGGCTCGCGGCGCTGCGCCGGGCCGGCGGGCTCACCCTGGTGCAGGACGAGGCCAGCTCGGTGGTCTTCGGCATGCCGCGGGCGGCCCTGGAGCGCGGCGGCGCCGAGCTCTCCATGCCCCCCCGCACCCTCGCCCGCACCCTGGTCCACCTCTGGCAGGAGGGGGAGCGATGAGCGTCCATCCTCCGCGCCGGGTCCTGGTGGTGGACGACAGCGAGGTGACGCGGGCGATCCTCTCGCGGACCCTGCGCGCCGCCGGCTTCGAGGTGCTGGAGGCGCGCGACGGCGTCGAGGGGGCGCTCACCGCCCTCCGGGAGCAGCCGGCCGTGGTCCTCACCGACCTCGAGATGCCGGTCCTCGACGGCTTCCCCCTGCTGCGGCTGCTGAAGACCGATCCGGTGAGCGCTCATATCCCGGTCCTGATCCTCACCAGCCATGCCGAGGCGGCCTCCCGCTTCTGGGGGCTGCGCACCGGCGCCGACGCCTACCTGACCAAGGACTACCGTCCGGGGGACCTGGTCGCCACCGTCGAGCGCCTCATCGCCCTCGCCCCGGCCGCTCCGCCGCCAGCACCGCCCCAGACACCGGCCGCGGCACGGAAGCCGGAGCTGGGCCCGCTCGACGTGCTGGCCCGGGTGGCGCGCCAGCTCGAGGCGAGCCTGCTCCAGGCCACCCTGCTCAACACCCTGATGGAAGGAGGGATGGCGGCCCCCGGCTTCCACGAGGCGAGCTGCGCGGCCCTGCAGACCGTCGGCTCGGTGGTGGACGCCCGCCTGCTGGCCGTGGCCATGGCCGAGGAGCAGTCGACCATGCTTCACGTCGCCCTGGAGGAGCCGCTGCACCGGCTGGTAGTGGAGGATCTGCGCGACCGCGTGCTGCAGCGCCTGGGAGGAGGGACGGCCGCGGCCGTCGACCTGCAGATGAGCGGCGAGACCGGCACCCGCCAGGCCGACCTCGACGGGACCGTCTGGTTCTCCCTGTCGTTCCGCAACGCCCGCGGGGTGATGGCGCTGCTGCCGCGCGACCCGCAGCAGTTCGCCGCCGGCTCGGCGCCGCTGGTCGAGGGGCTCGCCGGCCATCTGGCCCTGGTGCTGGACAACGCCCGCCTCTCCCAGCGCCTGCGCGAGCTGTCCACCCTGGACGGGTTGACCGGGCAGCTCAACCAGCGCGCCATCCACGACCGCCTGACCCACGAGCTGGAGCGCGCCGGCCGCTACCGGCAAGCGCTGACGGTGATCCTCTGCGACCTCGATCACTTCAAGCAGGTCAACGACACCCATGGCCATCTGGCCGGGGACACGGTGCTGCGGGAGGGGGCGGCGGTGCTGCGCCGGGGGCTGCGGGCCTGTGACCTGCTCGGCCGTTACGGCGGCGAGGAGTTCCTGGCGGTACTCCCCCAGGTGGACATCGACGCCGGGCGGATGGCCGCGGAGCGCCTGCGCCGCGAGCTCGAGGGCTATCACGTGATCCTGCCGACGGGCGAGAGGGTACGGATCACCGCCTCGTTCGGGGTCGCGTCGCGCGACGAGTTGGGCGGGGCGGCGGAGGTCACCGGCGACCACCTGGTGGGCTTGGCCGACCGCCGGCTCTATCAGGCCAAGGCGGCAGGCCGCAACCGCGTCCGTCCATGAGCCTGCCGCCGGCCATCGACAAGCTCGTGGAGCTGATCCGGGAGCGGATCGGCAACGTGGTCCCCGCCGCCCGCCACGGCTTCCTCGAGCAGGTGGCGCAGCGGCGGGCGCAGGCCACGGGCTATTCCGAAGTCTCCCAGTACGTGCGGGCGCTGGCCACCGGCCAGCTCGACCGGGAGTGGGACCGCCTGATCCCGCTCATCACCATCAAGGAGTCGTACTTCTTCCGCGCCCCCCAGCAGTTCGAGATCATCCGGCAGCAGGTGCTGCCGCGGCTGCGCCGCGTCCGCTCCGGGGCCCGCCACCTGCGCGTCTGGTCGGCGGCCTGCGCCCGCGGCGAGGAGGCGGGGACGCTGGCCATGCTGCTGGCGGGGGAGAAGGCGCTCGAGGAGTGGGACTGGACGATTCTCGCCACCGACGTGGACGAGGAGGCGCTGGCCGGCGCGCGGCTGGGGCTCTACGGTGAGCGGGCCGTGGCGCAGGTGCCGCCGCCCCTGCTGGAGCGCTGGTTCCAGCGCCGCGGCAAGCTCTACGAGCTCGCTCCGGAGCTGCGGTCGCGCATCGTCTACCAGCCGCTGAACCTCGCCCGGCCGCCCTATCTGCTGCCGTTCGGCGAGCTCGACCTGATCCTGCTGCGCAATGTCCTCATCTACTTCCCCCGGCCGCTGCAGAAGGAAGTGGTGAGCCAGGCCGCCCGCTCCCTCGCCCCCGAGGGGTACCTGTTCCTGGGCGCCTCCGAGACCCTGTGGCAGATCCAGGACGACCTCGACCCAGTGGACCTGGGAGCCTGCTTCGCCTATCGCCACCCCAGCCGGCCGCCGGTGGAGAGCCGGAAAGAGGAGAGAACGGAGAGAAAGCCGGGGAGCTCCGCCGCCGCTCTCCCCCGTCCATCGTCCAAGCTCGCGGAGACGCCTGCCACCCCTCCAGGCATCGAGAGGGCGGTCAAGCCCCCGGCCCTGGCCGAGCCCGGCGGGCTCCACGAGCGGCTACTGGGAGCCGCGCGGGACCTGGCGTCCAACCGGATCGCCGAGGCCTCGCTCGCCCTGGAGCAGGTGCTGGCGGCGGAGCCTTCCGAGCCCGCCGCCCACGCCCTGGACGGCTTCCTGCACGACGTCACCGGCCGCGCCGACGAGGCGGTCACCGCGTACCGCGCCGCCCTCTACCTCGACCCCGCCCTCTACCAGGTGCGGGTGCTCCTCGCCGACTGCCTGCTGCGGCTCGGCCACCGCGACCGGGCGGAGCAGCAGTACCGTGAGGTGCTCACCAGCCTGGGCAGCGGCCGGGAGCGCGACCTGCTGCTCTTTGAGGATCTCCCCTTCCCCGACCGGGACCGGGCCCAGCGCCGCTCGCGGCAGGTGCTGCAGGGGGAGGGGAGGTAGCGCCGGCCGGACGTACGCGGTACATTGGGCCCATGTCGGGCCGAGTCCGCCCCGCCGCCGTCGCCGGCACGTTCTACCCGGGGTCTCCCGGGGCGTTGAGGTCCACCGTCGAGGGGCTCCTCGCCGAGGCCCCGCCACGAAACGGAGCCGCGAAGCCGCCGAAAGCGCCGAAGGCGATCATCGCGCCGCACGCCGGCTACCTCTACTCCGGTCCCATCGCCGCCTCGGCGTTCCAGGCCCTTGCCGTCCCGTCCCGTCCGATCTCCCGGGTGGTCATCCTGGGGCCGGCGCACTTCGTGCCGATCCGGGGCCTGGCCCTTCCCGGGTCCGAGTACTTCGAGACGCCGCTGGGGCGGGTGAAGGTCGATCCCGAGGGGGCCGGCGCCGTGCTGCGGCTGCCTCAGGTGCGGGTCTATCCCGACGCGCACGTGCGCGAGCACTCGCTGGAGGTGGAAATCCCTTTCCTCCAGGTGCTTCTCGGGGAGGGCTTCTCCGTCGTCCCCCTGGTGGTGGGGGAGGCGGACGGCGAGGAGGTCGCCGACGTCCTGGAGCGGCTCTGGTTCGAGGACGACACCGTCTTCGTCATCAGCTCGGACCTCTCCCACTACCTGCCCTACGACGAGGCCCGGCGGATGGACCGCATGACGGCCGACGAGATCCTGAACCTGAGCGGCCCTCTGCACCCACGCCAGGCCTGCGGCGCCATGCCGATCAACGGCCTCCTGGAGGCGGCCCGCCGGCGCGGGCTCGCTCCCGAGCTGCTCGACCTGCGGAATTCGGCGGACACCGCCGGAGACCCCGGCCGGGTGGTCGGCTACGGCGCCTTCGCCTTCCATGAGGGAAGCTGACGTGGCGGACGAGCGCGGCCGAATCCTCCTGACCATCGCGCGGGCGAGCCTGGGGGAGGCGCTGGGGCTGGGCCCGCTCCGCTCCTTCGACGAGCCCTGGCTACGGGAGCCCGGGGCCACATTCGTGACCCTCCGCCACCGTGCGAAGCTGCGGGGCTGCGTGGGCTCGCTCCACGCTCACCGGCCGCTCTTCGACGACGTGCGCGCCAACGCCCGTGCCGCGGCCTTCCACGACACCCGCTTCGCCCCGGTGTCGCGGGAGGAGCTCCCGGAGCTGTCCTTCGAGGTGTCGCTCCTGTCGTCCCCGGCGCCGTTCGAGGTGAGCTGCGAGGAGGAGGCCCTGGCCCGCCTGCGTCCCGGCGTCGACGGCCTCATCTTCGATTGCGAGGGCTGCCGCAGCACCTTCCTGCCTCAGGTCTGGGACCACCTGCGGGAGCCGCGCGAGTTCCTGACCCAGCTCAAGCTCAAGGCCGGCCTCCCCGCCGCCTTCTGGTCCTCCGACGTCCGCCTCTGGCGCTACACGGTGAGCAAGTGGGCGGAGGGAGAGGGGTAGATTTTTCGAGGAGGGCTCATGTTCCGCAAGATCCTGATTCCAGTCGACTTCACCGAGAAGAACGAGGCGGCCCTGGCGGCGGCCACACAGATGCTCCAGGGGCAGGACGGGGGCGAGGCCGTGCTGCTGCACGTCGTCGAGACCATCGAACATCTGGAGTTCGACGAGATGAGCGACTTCTACCGCGGCCTGGAGACGCGGGCTGCGGCGAAGCTGTCGGTGATGCAGGAGAAGCTGGTGGCGTCGGGAGTCCAGGCCCGTGACGAGATCCTCTTCGGCAAGCGCGCCGAGTCGGTCATCCGTCACGCCGAAGACAACGGCATGGACCTGATCGTCCTCTCCTCCCACAACGTCGACCGCGACCATCCCGCCCTGGGGGGCATGGGCATCAGCTACCGCATCGCCATCGTGGCGCGGTGCCCGGTGCTGCTGGTGAAGTAGGGGGCACGGGCTTCGCAGGGGAGGGGGGCGGACCGGACGAGCGAAGAAAGGAGCGGTGTCATGGGGGTACGTGTCGGCATCAACGGATTCGGGCGGATCGGGCGGTGCACGCTCAAGCAGTTCCTGGACCGCGACGGGTGTGAGGTGGTGGGGATCAACGACCTGGCGGACCTGGGCGACCTGGCCTACCTGCTGAAGTACGACTCGATCCACGGCTGGTATCCGCCGAAGGTCTCGGAGGACGGCAAGTCGTTGCGCGTCGGCGAGCGGCAGATCCCCTTCTTCTCGCAGAAGGACCCGGCGCAGCTCCCCTGGGGGGACCTGGGGGCGGACGTGGTCATCGACGCCTCGGGTGCGTTCCGTTCGCGGGAGAAGGCGGCGGCGCACCTGGCGGGCGGGGCGAAGCGGGTGATCATCTCGGCCCCCTCGGACGACGCCGACGGCACCTTCGTCATGGGGGTGAACTCGGACACCTACGATCCCGGCCGGCACGTGGTGATCTCGATGGCGTCGTGCACCACCAACTGCCTGGCGCCGGTGGCGCGGGTGCTCTTCGACCGCTTCGGAGTGGAGCACCTGATGGTCACCACGGTGCACGCCTACACCTCGAGCCAGGCGCTGATGGACACGCCGGTGCGCAAGCGGCGGCGGGGCCGGGCGGCGGCGTTGTCGATCATCCCCACGACGACGGGGGCGGCCAAGGCGACGGAGAAGGTGATCCCCGAGCTCGCCGGCCGCATGGACGGCATGGCGATGCGCGTCCCGGTGCCGGACGGCTCCATCTGCGACATCGTGACGCTGCTGGGCCAGGAGGTGACGGCGGAGCAGGTGAACAACGCCCTGCGCCAGGCGGCGGACGAGCCGCGCTTCCGCGGCATCCTGCGGGTCACCGGCGAGGCCCTGGTGTCGCAGGACATCGTCGGCGACTCCCACTCGTCGATCATCGACGCCGAGAGCACCATGGTGCTGCGCGGCCGGGTGGCGAAGGTCCTCTCCTGGTACGACAACGAATGGGGCTACTCCGCCCGCCTGGTCGACTTCGCCTGCTTCATGGGGGAGAGGGGAGTCTAGAAGAGGCGGATGCGGGCGGTCTCCGAAGAGGGATCGATGATCCAGTATTCGGAGACGCCCGCCCGCTCGTAGAGCTGCAGCTTCAAGGTCTCATCGACCCGTCGGGTGCCCGGGGAGAGGATCTCGATCACCAGATCCGGGGCACCACTGGCGTTCCGCTCGTTGAGGATGCCGGTGCGTCCCCGATCAGCTCGTGACGGAGGCCGTCGTCCGGGAGCTGGAGCAGATCTTCGTAGGTGAGCCTGCGGGAGATGGGGTCCGGGAGCGCCATGGCGATGCCTTTTCAGCCTTCGGCTGGAAGAGGTTACCACTTCCCGCGCCGGGAAGCGGCGGGGATTCTGGATCTCTGGCGGATGACCATCCCTCCTGGGGCGGTCGCTGCCCCAGGAGAAACGGTGGTCATTCCTCGTGGGGCAACCATTGCCCCATCAGAAAGGGGCGCCATTCCTGATGGGGCGGCGATTGCCCCGGCAGGAACGATCGCCATTCCTCCTGGGGCAGCGACTGCCCCGTGAGGAACGGTCTCCATTCCAGTAGAAACGGACACCATTCCTCGTGGGGCAGCCATTGCCCCGACAGGAATGACGGCCATTCCTCCCGGGGCAGCGGTTGCCCCAAGAGGAACGAGGCCTGTTTTCTCTCGGTTTGTGGTCCCAGAGGGGGGGTATCCCCCTGGACTCGGCTGAGGTTGGTGACAGCCTTAACCTTCAATCCTTCGGCGGATGCCAACCCACCGAGACCCACTCCCGACGGGCCAGCACCAGGGAAGGGCGATTGAGCCGCAAGGCGGTGACCGTGGCGCGGCCGGTGGCGGTGAGCGCCACGATGCGCTCCCCGGAGCTCGTCCAGGCGAAGTGCTCGACCCAGAGCTGACGGCGAGGATCGAAGAGGGGGACGTTCTTTTCCGTCAGGGGATCGATGGCTGCGATCCTGTTCCCCTTGTGGCCGTTGCAAGGAGAGCAGGCCAGCCAGAGGTTCTCCTCCTCGGTAGGGCCGCCGAGAGACTCCGGGACGAGATGCTCGATCTCGAGAAGGGCGCCCACGATCCGCGATGGGGTCAGGCAATAGCCACAGCGATGCTTCGCCTGGGCGGCCACGCGGTCGCGGAGGGCCTTCGGGATATAGGCCCGGCTCATTCGCGGATCAGAGAGTCAATGTCGTGCCCGCGCTCTTTCAGGAGACGGGCGGCACGGGCGCGGACCAGCATGGTCCGCTCGTACTGCCGGAGGAGCGCGGAGAGCTCGCCGGATTCGGCCTCTGTCAGCTCGCGGCGCCGTTCCACGAAGTGAAGCTCTTCGAGCCGCTCGGACACCTCTTCGGGCAGGGTGGTCCGAGCCGCGCGCCAGAGGGCATCGTCATCGAGGATCTCCAGGCCGGAGAGAGCGGCTTCGAGGTCGTCGGGCAAACCTGCCGTCATCGGGACGACGTTCGCGACCACATCCAGCAACTCGGCTTCAACGCTCCGGTGGGCGTCCTCGGCTTGGCGCCGAAGCTGGTCGTAGAGAGGGCTGGGCAGGTGAACGGTGACCGCATGTGCCGCCATCGGAATGATCTCCTCATCCAAATTTTACTCCAACTGCACCCTGCCGCGCCCATCTCTCTCTCTACCGAGATGTCCTCGGCCCGCCCTCCGCCCCAAAAGTTTCCCGCGCCCAAGCTCAAAATCCCTCTTGACCCGGGCGCACAAGAGGCGCTAAGATCTCCAGCGTCGTACCCGTGCAGTGCCCCGCCGGAGGCTGTTCCGGTCCTTACAACCTGTGAGACGGCCCGGGGTGGGTGTATCAGACCCAGACCCCGAGCCTGATCACGCAAGGAGCTGAGTTCCTATGCGCGACTGTAACGATGGTACTCGTGTCTCTTCCCAGCCGTCCAACGTCTTCACCCGGGATTTCCTGGAGCGCCTCGACGAGGCGGACGAGCCGGCGACCGCGTCCGAGGCGGAGGTGGCCGGGGTTGCCGGCGTCGAGCCGGTGTCCGGCGGCTTCGGGCTGTTCCTGACGGGGGAGTCCTCCGAGCGCGGCCACGAGCCGATGGCGGTGTTCCGCGAGCAGTGGCGGGCGAAGGTGGCCGCCGCCGTCCTCCCCGGCACCGGCCGCGACCCGCTGGTGGTCCTCCGCAAGGAGCGCGAGGCGTCCGGCTTCGCCGTGCTGGCCGGCCTCGACGGCGGCGGCCAACCCGACGTCGTCGGCCACCTGCGGACGTTCGACGAGGCGTGGGCCTCGGCGATGCACGTGGCCGAGGCCCTCCTGCGGTCGCCGGACTGCCTGGCGCTGTTCCTCAAGGCCGCCGGCAAGGTCGCCCTGGAGCGCACCGGGACGCTGCTGGACCGGCAGGTTCGGGACTGAGCTCTGGCGCCCCCTCCCGCCGCCTGGATGGGGCGGGAGGGGGGGCTTCGGAAGGTGAGGGCCTCCGCCCACCCGCGCCGTTCTAAGCTAAGCGCTCCACATAGAGCGCTTACGATAGAGTCCCCCCGCCATGCTCCGCACCATCGCCCGCACCTACCGCGATGCGTTCTCCGGCCTGCCCCGGCCGGTGTGGCTGCTGTCGATCGCGTCGCTGGTGAACCGGAGCGGCACGATGGTGCTGCCGTTCCTGGCGCTGTTCCTCACCGAGGAGCGGGGGTTCTCCACGGAGGGGGCGGGCCGCGCCCTGGCCCTCTATGGCGTGGGCGCCGTGACGGGATCCTGGCTTGGCGGCTGGCTGTGCGACCGGTTCGCCCCGACCCGGGTGATGAAGTGGAGCCTCGTCGGCACCGGCGCCGGCTTCCTCGCCGTGGGACAGGCCGAGGACCGTGCGTTGGTGCTGGCGCTGATCGTCGTCGTCAGCATCATCGGCGAGGCGTTCCGGCCCGCCGCCCAGGCGGCGGTGGCCGCCGCCTGCCCGCCGGAGGTGCGGACCCGGGGCTTCGCCCTCAACCGCCTGGCGATCAATGTCGGCATGACGCTGGGGCCCGCCCTCGGCGGCTTCCTGGCCCTCTACAACTATGCCTGGCTGTTCGTGGCGGACGGCGTCACCTGCTTGGTGGCCGCCTTCCTGGTCCACCTCTTCTTCCCGACACCCCTCCGCACCGCGGCCCTGAAGAACGCCGCGGCGCCGGCTGGGCAGGCCGCCGCCCGTGCCGCGGGCTCGCCGTGGCGGGACCTCCCCTTCCTGGGGGTGATGTTCCTCTCCTTCTTGATGGCGGCGGCGGTGTTCCAGGTCTTCACCACCTTCCCGTTGACCCTGCGCGACCTCTATGGCATGCGGGAGGACTCGATCGGACTGGCGCTGGCGGTCAACACCCTGGTCATCGTCCTCTTCGAGATGGTGCTGGTGCACTCGCTCGACCGGCGCGACCCGCTGGAGATCTCGGGAGTGGGGAGCTTCCTGACCTGCCTCGGGCTCGGGCTGCTGCCGCTGGGCGCCGTCTTCGGCTGGGGGTTCGGCTACGTCGCCCTGTCCGTCATGGTCTGGTCGGTGGGGGAGATGCTCACCCTGCCGTTCCTCGCGGGCGTGGTGGCGAACCGGGCGGGGGAGGGGAACCTGGGCCGCTACATGGGCTTCTATGTCACCACCTTCTCGGCCGCTTTCGTGATCGCGCCGCTCCTCGGCACCTGGATCTACGACACCTGGGGCCCCCACGCCCTCTGGTACGGCTGGGGATCCCTCGGCCTCCCCCTCTGGGCCGGCTTCCATTGGCTGGCGGTGCGGGAGCGGCGGAGCCGCGGGCAGATGGCCGTCACGGTCCCGGCGGCCTAACCCTCCGGCGTGTGCTCCTCCAGCTTCCGGTAGGCCCGGTTCCAGTAGATGAGGGGCGGGAGGTCCGGTTGGGGGACCTGGCTG